>PUNW01000079.1 GCA_003552665.1 Spirochaetaceae bacterium
CGCACCCGGAACTGCGCGTTCCCGAGACGATACCACAGCTCGGCGCTCTCGGTATGCAGATCGCTCGCGCGTACGAACTGATCAAGTGCGTCATCAAACTCACGGCGCTCGTGGTGAATCTTGCCACGCACGAAGTACGCCCGCCAGGCGTCACTGTCGAGGTTGAGCGCTTCCTCCACATGCTCGAGGGCACGGCGCTGAACGCTGCGGCTTTCAGGGTCCTCGTCGAGCACGCTTTGCGCGATTCCGGCGTGCGCTTCGGCGTGATACTTGCGTTGCCGCGATTCGTCTTCAAGCGCAATTTCCAGGACCGACTCGAAGCGTTCGCGTGCACGCGAGAAGTTCTCCCGCCGCAAGGCGCGTTCGGCTTCCTCGAGCAACCGCGTGATCCGCTGTTCCTTCTCGCGCTGCTCCTCTTCGAGCTCGGCGAGGCGGCGTTGCTCCTCCTCCTCGGCGCGTCGTTCAGCTTCACGCCGGGCCTCCTCGGCTTCGGCCTCCTCGCGTGCGCGCCGTCGCTCCTCAGCGGCCTCACGCGCCAGGCGCTCGGCTTCCTCACGGCTGCGTTCAGCTTCGGCGCGAATGCGCTCCAACTCCCTGAGCTCGTCTTCGCTCACATCGCCGCGTTCGCGTGCCGCCTCGAGCTCCTCCTGCGCGAGCCGCTCAGCCTCACGCTGCTGTTCGCGGCGGGCCTCCAGGATTTCGCTGCGCAGCTCACGCGCCTCCTCGTCGGCGGAGTCGCGAATCAGCAGGTCATCGATCAGATCAAGCGCCCGTTGATACTCGCCGTCTTCGTAGTATTCGCGCGCCAGCTGCAGCGTGTTGCGACGCGTTATCTCCGCCTCGGTCAGCTCCGGCTCCGCGTCACTCCCGAAATACCATATCGCCGTGCCGACGCCACCGAGCAACAACAACGCAGCCAGCAGCCCGACCGCAACGACCTTGCCTTTCCCGTACATTATCAACCTCGCTTATGCCCGCACGCCGTAGCTAATCCACGATGTCGAGCTCATCATCATATTCTTCAATGTCTTCGGATGGAGCCGAAAAGGTGCGTCCCTCGTCGCGGGAGGTGCCGAGTGAATCGCGCACAGTCTGCAGCAGTGCCCTGCGCCGCTCCTCGGCCTCACGTTGTCGGCGCTCTTCTTCAGCCCGGCGGCGCTCTTCCTCGAGCCTCGCCTGTCGCTCCTCTTCCTCGTGTCTGCGGCGCTCCGCTTCTTCCTGTTCAATTGTATCGCGCAGCAGCGCAATCATCTTCTCCACTTCCGTACGCTGAGAGGATTGGGGATCATGCTCCAGATAGGTCGTGTAATCCTCCACCGCCTCCGAATAACGTGAAGCGCGAACATGCAGATTGGCCCGGTTCAAATACGCCTCGGCAAACTGTTCGTCGTACTCGAGCGCTCTGGTGTATAACTCTTTGGCTTCCGCACGATTGCCGAGGCGCTGGTGATTGTTCGCGATGTTGTAATACAGGGTTCCCCGGTCCGCACCCGAGACCTCGAGCCCGTCCGTCATCGTCTCGATCGCGCGCTCGAACAGACCGAGCTGTTCGTACACCACCCCCAGGTACAGATATACCTCAGGGTTATCCGGCTCCTCTTCAAGCGCCTGCTCCAGCCACCGCACCGCACGTTCGGGCTCGTTCTTGAGGTAGAGCTCCTCACCCCGGCTAAGCGCCGAGTCTCCGGCAACCGCCGCAGGAGCAGCCAGGATGACGCTCAGCAGCGCCACCGCCACAAACATCAACGCAGCCCGCACGCGGCGACCGCCCGCCTCCCCGCCGGTGCCGCGAAGATGGGCAAATTGACACAGGGGAATAAAGCGATTACCCTTTGCTCGGAATCTCGGCTGTGGAGCTTGAAAGCGTCTCATGGGGCTCATCATAACTATTATTATCCTCGGTGCCGCAGTGATAATTGTTAGCCTCCTGGTGGCAAAAACACTGCTCACACCGCGGCGCGTGGCTTCGATCGCGGGGTTGTTGAAACAGAACAAGTCCGCGGCAGCAATTCGAGCCGCGAAACGGGTGCTTGCCAAGGACACCCGCAACACCCAAGCCCGTTACCTCCTGGGGCTCGCGTATCTGGCCGAGAACAAACCGGAACTCGCTCTCGTCGAGTTCCAAACCGTCAATCAGATCGGCCATTTCGACGGTTACGTAAAAGAAGCACCCTTCAGGAAGAAGATAGCAGAGCTGTACTCGAAATTCAATCAACCGGAAGAAGCGCTCAAAGAGTATCTGTTGCTGCTGAAAAAGGAACCGGAAAACGCCGAACACTACGTTGCCGCGGCCCACCTATTTGAGGGACGCAACCGCAGCAACAAGGCGATGGCCCTGTATCGCAAGGCGGTCGAGCTCGACCCGCGTAATCAGGAGGCACACCTGCGGCTCGGGATGCTGTACTATCGCTCCAAAAAGACGATCGATGCGCGCGCTGAGCTGGAGGCCGCGCTGAAGCTGCAGCCGGAGAATCCTGAGGCGCGCTATTTCATGGGCAAAATTCAGAAGGAGTTCAAAGAGTTCACCGCAGCCCTCAGCTCCTTTGAGAAGGCCTCACGCGATGAGCGCTTCCGGGTGCGGGCGCTGGTCGAGCGCGGTGGGGTGTATATCAGCATGAACAATCTCGACGCCGCCTCGGCCGAGTTGGAGCGCGCACTCAAGCTCACAACCGACGATGCTGCGAACGAAACCCTGCACGCTCGTTATTTTCTGGCAGCGTGTTACGAGCGTCAACGCCGGCTCGACCGGGCAGTTGAACAGTGGGAGAAGATCTACGCCAGGAAGCCCACGTTCAAAGACACCGCCGAGAAGCTCGGTCAGTACCATGAGCTGCGCACCGACGACCGCATGAAAGACTACATGACCAGTCACGACGACGAGTACGGTGAGATCTGCAGCGCCGTCGCGACGCATCTCGGCCTGCAGGTACGCGATGTTTCGGTTCACGGCGACGGCTGCGAAGTGTGGGCGGTCGAAGGCCAGTCCAAGTGGCGGAATGCGCGCAAGATGCCCCAGCTGCTGCGTTTCCTCAGGGTGACGCACCCGGTCGATGAATCCGGAGTGCGCAGCCTGCATGAGGACATGAAAAAGCAGAACATCACCCGCGGGACGATCATTACGAGCTCGAGTTTCTCACGCACCGCGGTTGAGTTTGCCGAAACACGCCCGATCCACCTCGTCAATCGCGACAAGCTACAGGAGCTGCTGAAGGAAATCGAGTGGTGAAGGTACTCTGCGTCTCCGACCACATAGACCCACTTGTCTACAGCACCCAAGTCAAACAGCGATTCCATGACATCGACCTCGTGATCAGCGCCGGCGATCTGCCGATGCGCTATCTCGGTTTTATCGCAAGCTCGTTGAACACTCCGGTCGTGTTTGTTTTCGGCAACCATAACAACGAGGAGATATCGGTGTTCCGCCCTCCGCGGCACTCTCCGTTGGAAGATATCAACAGCGCCGCACACCACACGCGAAACCGCTACGGTTCCACCTGCGCCGAAGAGCGCGTGGTGCGTACCAACGGCCTCCTGATTGCGGGACTCGGCGGCTCCCCGCGGTATAATAGGGGACCACACCAGTTCACTGAAGGCCAGATGCGTCTGCGAATCGCCAAATTGATTCCCAGGCTGTTGTGGAACAAGGTCCGCCACGGACGGTATCTCGATATTCTGGTAACCCACGCCGCACCGCGCGGCTTACAGGATGGGTCGGACAAATGCCACACCGGGTTCACGAGTTTCCTGTGGTTCATGCGCACCTTCCGCCCGCGCTATCTGCTGCACGGTCACATCCATCTCTACGATCGCAATGCACCACGGAGTACCGTGTACCATGATACTACGATCATCAACGTGTATGATCATTACGTTCTCGAGCTGAACAAAGGAAGCTGAACGAAGGAAGCTGAACTATGGACAGTGCATTGGAACAGCTCGCAACCGAGGACTTCAATCGTGCACGAACGCACGAGATTATCGGGCGGATTCTTTCGTTGATGAAGCCGTCGAACCAGGAGCTGCTTTCGCTCAACGAGGTGAAAGAGGTTCTGAAACCCAAGAGCGAAACCTACCGCGGACTTCAGACGATTTCGATCGAGAAAATCGTAGGAAGCGAAGGGCGCTATCAAGACTTCAATCGGGGCTTCCTGCCGAAACGCGAGCACCTGCGCGGTCGATGGACCAACGTCGACAAAGCCTATATCAAGGACATCATCCTGCCCCCGATTCGGCTATACGAGATCGGAGGCGTATATTTCGTGCGTGACGGCAATCACCGCGTCTCGGTCGCCAAAGCCCAGGGCGTGTATGCCATCGACGCCGAGGTCACCTCGCTGACCAGTGAGGTGCAGCTTCCCACCGACATGACCCGCGCAAACCTGCGCCGGGCGGTCATTGAGTATGAGCGCAAACGGTTCCTGGTAGAGACGCGCTTTGATCAGCTCGTTCCTGAGGAGGCACTGCTGTTCACCGAGCCGGGACGATACGACGAGGTTACACAACATATCCACGGCCACAAATACTTCATCAATCAGAACAGGTCCGAAGAAATTGCCTGGGAACAGGCGGTACGCTCCTGGTACGAGAACGTCTACCGGCCGATCGTCCGGGTCCTTCGGCGCGAGCGCCTGCTTAGCAGGTTCCCCGGACGCACGCACAGCGACCTCTACATCTGGATCGTGAAGCATTGGCATTTTCTGAAGGTCGAGTGCAATCCGGAATATGGAGTGGAGCAGGCGGCGGTGGACTATTCGGAGCGCTTCGGCCGCCCGGGCCTGCGACAGCGCTTGATGAGCTTGGTTCGAGCGACGCTCGGTCGGTTCACTGACGAGCGCGGCGGCGAAGGGTAACCGCTGCTACCGATACGGTACTCTCCCCGGTCCCACGAGCACGAGGTCGCCGTCGGCCATGAAGGCGAAGACCAGCAATGATCCGGCCGCCGGGCGGCGGTCGGCTCCGACCTCACGGCCGAGCTCGAGCAGCTGCTCAACAACTTTCTCCCCCATCGCCTCGTCCTCTACCGGCACCGCCGCCACGAAGCGGCCTTCCTCATCGTAGGCGCGAACCAGGATCCGGTCGATGCCTCGGGGCACACTGAGCTCGACCCGGCCGTCGTCCGCTATGAGCTGCGGTATACCCAGCTCCGTGCGTTCCGCGGCCGCAGGCACCCGGAGCCGCGCGCGCCGTTCAACGGCGGCCTGATCGCGACCGTACAACAACACCCGGTACTGCCCGTCCGGAAGTTTGTCCGACCCTGCCGGCGGGACGATGCCGTCAAACACATGGGTATACGCTGCATCGGCATCATCCAGCTTTGCCCGCTCCAGATCATCGCTCCCGAAACGCCACGTGAGCTCGGATTCGTCGTGCACCAGGTACATCCCTTCAGGGCGCGGACCGCTGAGCCGCACCCCCAACGAAAGACTCTCCCCGGCATCCGCGTCGCGGGATCGCGAGCCGTTGGGAACAGGATGAACCTCGGGCGCATATCGCAGGAGCGTGAGCTGCACCTCCTGCAGCGCGGGGCGTTCCTCGCTGCACGCCAGCACCACCACGGCCGCCACCAGCAGCAGCATCGCCTTCGTGTTCATCACGTTGTGATCCCCGACAAACTAATCTCCGACAAAAAAAGAAGGCTGAGACAATAGGGGTGCACCTATCATCTCAGCCTTCTCGTATGATCTGCCTGAAGGCACGATCAGTAGTTCTTCGATGCTTGCATCTTGCGCACTTTCTTTGCGATCTTGCGCTCGAGCGATTTCTTCTTCCGGTTGCGGATTGTCGACGGCTTTTCGAAGTACTCCCGCTTTTTCCATTCGCGTATGATACCTTCTTTTTCAACCATGCGCTTGAAGCGCTTGATGGCCCGTTCAAGGTTTTCACCGTCGTCGAGCTTTATATAAGCGATAGACCTCACCCCCTTTCGTCGTGTTCGACACCGGATTCGTCCTGTGCCCTCAAGATGTCCATAATGGTACTGAATATTGAAACTTTGTCAACTAACGGCTCCTCGACAAACTGATCCGGATCAACCGCGACGCCGCCGACGCGCAGCTCCCAATGCAGATGCGGCCCGGTCACCAGCCCGGTTGCCCCTACCGTTCCGATCTGCTCGCCGCGGCGCACAATATCGCCTTCACTAACGGCAAGCTCATCGAGGTGATAGTAGATGCTGTAGACCCCGGGCAGGTGCTCGATCACGACCGAGTTACCAGAGATTAGGCGATCCTCGGATAACGAGACGCGCCCGCCGCCGGCAGCCTTCACCGGCTTACCGGTGGGCGCGGCCATGTCGATGCCGGCGTGCACCGCGGTCGCGGTATCACCGTCATGATAGCGGTACACCCTGCGGTCACCGTACCCCGCCGAGCGGCGTCGATACTCCACCGGAATCTCGAGCTTGCCTTTGTAGTACAGCCCTTCCTGCCGGTGACTCGCGAGCAGCGCGCGCAACTCACGCGCCTGTTCTACCCGCTCGGGATCCGGGTCGCGACGCAGCGAGGTCATCGCAGGGCTCAACGCAATCTCCATCGAATGAAACTCGTAGTCTTGGACCTCGAGGGAAGTTGAGAACTCAACGGCCTCCTCGTCCCTTAGCGCGATCGCCCGTACGGTATACTCGCCGGCTTCGAGATCGTCGGGTATGCCGAGCTTGGCCGCCCAGACCGGAACATCGCGCAACGGAAAGACCTGGAACCCGCCTGCGCGGCTGAGCGTCTCTCCGTCGTCGTCTTCCAGCGCGACACTGAGCGCGCGGACACCCGGCGCGGGATGCAGCACGAGAGTTGTACTATGCCCCCGCCGGACGCCCGACTCCACCGCAACCAGCCGTGGCTCCGGCAACTCGGCCAGCACCGCCGCCGCGGTATCGAGACTCTCATCGCGGTCCTCAATTCGATCTGTGATTCCCAGACTCAGCGCCGAGAGGGTAAGCGCCGCAGCCGCTGCAACGGCCACGACCAGCCCCGTCACCTGCCACGATATTCTACTCATTGGTCACTGGTCCCCGGCTCTCATCCGTCCCCGGCTCTCATCGCGAGCACCGTCAACTGTACGGTTTCGTTATTCCGGAAGTAGTTCTTCCCGAGCTCAAACACGACGTCGACACGGTCGTTTGGCCGGAAGCTCTTTCCGACCTCCCCGGCCCCATTCCAGTATACCGCGGGGATCCGTACGACTTCATTACCGCCGCCACCTTCCCCACGATCGCCGGCGATCAGCAACTTTAGATGCTTCTGTTCCTCACGACCAATGAACTCGAGATTCTCTATCGCCACGTTGCGCGCCAGAAACACCAGCGGCGGATTACCCTGCCCGAACGGCTCAAAGCGTGCCACGGTGCGCTCCAATTCCGGGTGCAGGTAGCGATGCGGCAGCTCAGCATCGATCTGCACAACGGGCTCGGCGATCGCTTCAAACTCAAGCGAAGGCACCAGATCACGGACCCGCTGTACGAACCTCTCGAACTGCCCCCACTCCAGGTTGAAGCCCGCAGCAAGATCATGCCCGCCCCAGGCCAAAAGCAGGTCGTCGAACCGTCGCAAGAACTCGGTTGCGGCGATCTCACCGCGGGTACGAACCGAGCCCACCGCCCGATCATCGCAGCGCGTAATCACCGCAGCAGGCGCCTTGAAATGATGAGCCAGCCTCCCCGCGAGAAGCCCGGTGACTCCGCGGTGCAGACTCTCGTCGTGAACCAGCACCAATCGTTCGGCGTGCTCGCTGAAGCTGCGTTCAGCGAGCGGAAGCACCTGTCTCCACGCTTCGTCGCCGACCCGACGGCGTTCTTTGTTAAGGTCGTTCAGGCGGATCGCGAGCTCGCGCTGCTCGTCGGAGTCGGTAGCGAGCAGCTGCCGAACCGCGGTTTCAGGTTCCCCCATACGACCTGAGGCGTTGATCACCGGCGAGACCTTCCACCCGAGGTCGGTTGCGGTCAGAGTTTTGCCGCTGAGGCCGAGCTGATGCAACAGCCGGGCAAGGCCGCCCGACTGATTTCGGTTCAACACCTCGAGCCCACGCTTAACAAGAATGCGATTCTCGTTCTGCAGCGGCATCATATCGCCGATAGTCCCAAGGGCTACGAGATCGAGGAGCTGCTGAAACTCATCACCCAGCGCCGGATAAATTCGCGCAATATAGGCGCGAAACAACGCGTGCAGCAGGTCCACCTCGGCCGGTTTCTGCTCGCGGTACCGGGTGATGCGGGCCTGCGGGCCCAGCGCGAACAGGCTCTTGTCACGCAGCTTTGGAAAGACGCGCGCCACCTCGGGCGCCAGATCGACGAGCTCGTCTGTATCAATCCCGGGACCGAAGAGCGTTTGCAGCATCCGTTTCTGCGTAGGCGCATCGTAAACGAGAATCTGATTGCCGAACAGCAACTCACCCACGCGGGTTTGCCGCAACGAAACCATCCCCGGCACGACGTTCTCCTCGAGCCGATCAACCTCAACCAGATTCTCGAGCTTGATTGCCTCGATCACATAGGTGTCGTTAGCCGGACGAATCTGCAACAGTACGAGCGGCGCCTTGTACAACGGCGTGGCGGCAAACCCAAGCGCCCAACAGAACTTAGCAACCACCCCGCATGCCGAAAGCCCATCGAACGGGTAGCCGCTGTCCGGCAGTTTCGGGTTCACGACCGCTACCGCCGGCGGCCGCTCGGCCTGCGGATTGTGATGGTCGATCACGATGGTGTCGATTCCCAGCTGCGACGCGCGGGCGATCTCGGGGACACTCGTCGTCCCGCAATCAACGGTGAATAACAGCGTGCCGTCGCGTGCCGCGAACTCTTCGATCACCTCGAGCGTGACCCCGTAGGGACTGTCTCCTTCGGGCACCCGCCACTCGACCTCGAGCCCGAGACGCTGCAACTGCGTGACGAGCAAGACCGTACTGGTGATGCCGTCAACGTCTCGATCGCCGAAGACCATCACCCGCTCGCCCTCATTGACGGCATCAAGCAGGCGGTCTACGGCATCCTCCAGCTCATCCAGCAGGAACGGGTTATGCAGGTACTGCAGGTCGTCTTCGAGCATGTAGAGAATCTCTTCGGGATTACTGATGCCGCGCCGGGCGAGAATCGCCGCTTCCAGCAGGTCTATGCCGTAACGCCCGGCGAGACGGCGAACCTCCTCAGTGTCAAGCGGTGGCTTACTCCAACTCATGCAACTCCTCGATAATCCAGGACGAGGGTGTGGCGCGGCCGGTGCCGCGCTCCACCTGCGAGGGAGAAGCTTCGGTTTCCCCCGCCGGCGGAACGTCCGGCTCGATTACGAACGCCGACTCGGCGCGCTGCACCGCCGCAGCCATTGCCTGCTCGCCGGCGGCAAACAGGCGGCACAGCGGCGCGCCGGCGGCGACCTCGTCACCGCACTTGACATACAGTTCAATCCCGACATCGGGCTCAACATCGTCCTCAGCCCGGTTGCGCCCCACGCCCAGATCAACCCCTGCCATCCCAATGCCAAAGGCATCGATTCCCGTGACAGTTCCGGCGGCTCGGCATGTAATCTCGTGCGCGAGCGGCGCGCGGCGGCTACCCAGCCCCGCTTCGAGTTTCTCCACCGAGCCTCCTTGGGCGGCCACGTTCGCCCGGAACACCCGGTACGCGCTGCCGTCGACCAGCCGCGCACGCGCGAGCTCCAGCGCGGAATCATGGCGGGATTCGATACCGGACAACACGATCATCCAGGCGGTCAGGTGCAGCGTGACCTCCACCA
>PUNW01000162.1 GCA_003552665.1 Spirochaetaceae bacterium
CTGTCTGATGGCAACGGCTGAGGCGGTGGGCGTCCGGCGCGTACTGGCAACAGGCGTACTGCTTGCTGCCGATCTTTTGCACGCGCGTATGCCGAAGCTCATCAACTGGGCGAAGAAGGACAGGCAGGCCACAGCACTGAGCCGTTTCTTCTCCCGCGAGCTCTTCAGCTTCAACCTGCAAGACTATCGGGACGGGTTGCGGGCAACGCGCACCTACCTCATGATGCGCGAACGTGCGGTTGACCGCGTACGCTACCTGCCGCGCATCATGCGCTCGCTGCTGGCTCCGACCGATAGAGAACAGCAAGTTCTGCCGCTGCCAAAGCCGCTCCGCGGCCTGCACGTTGTCGTGCGGCCGTTCCGTCTGGCCGTTAAGTATTTAGGGCGGATGGGCACGCGCCGGAGCTCCGGGAAATAGAGTATCGGCCGCGAGACCGGTGGCAGCGGTGGCAGCGAGCCGCCGGGCGTCGTAGTATCAGGTCTGAGGTATTGTGCATTGTGATTGCAGAGGACGAGTAGTTGTTCCTCAAGTTTCCGGACCCATTGTGATTGGCCTATGAGCGACACAAGAGCACCGTCAGGGCCCGAGAGCAACCAGAGCAAGAGACGGCCGGTCACGCTCGACGAGATCCTGCGGCCCTCCCAGTCGCACCGGGATCTGCGGCGCCTGCCGGCGCTGCTACGCAGGGCCTTTGAGCTTGTTTGGCGCGCGGCGCGCTGGCAACTGGTCGTCAGTGGAGCGCTCCAGATCGCCGGAGGACTCAGCCTCGCTGCCCAGCTGCTCGTGGTCAGACGCCTCCTTGATCGGCTTCTTGCCGGTGCAACGGCGCCCGCGCTCGGCGAGCTTGCAATCGAGCTCATGCTGTTTTCATTGCTGTTTCTGATCGTCTGGGTTGCGGGGATCGCGCGAACCGAGCAGCAGCGGCTACTCGGCCAACTGGTGGAGCGGTACACAACGCGACAGGTCATGGATGCCACGACGGCGGTCCCGCTTGTGAGGTATGACGATCCGGAATTCTACGACAGGCTGCAGCGTGCGCGCGTCAACGCAAACACGCGGCCGGTCCAGATAGTGGACGGAGTGTTGGGCCTGCTGCAAACGGTACCGGCGGTTCTCGCGGTCGGGGCCGGTTTGATTCTTACCCAGCCGTTTCTCTTTGCGCTGTTAATCATGGGTTCGATTCCAGCCGTGTTCGCGAGCCGTGTCGGCTCCCGCCTAATTCACCGCCACCAGGTGAAGCACACCCCCGGCGACCGGCTTAGAATGTACCTCTATATGATACTGACTCGAAAGGACGAGGCGCACGAAATCCGCGCCTTCGACAGCAGCGCATTCCTGCGCGGTAAGCACGACGCGGCCTTCGACGACAAGATCGACGACCTGCGCCGTGTCATTCGCAAACGCTTCATACTGAGCTTCGTTGGCGGTGCAGTGTCGGTGGCAATGATCAGCTTCGCACTGGCACTCCTGATTATCCTGGTACGCACCGGCCGACTTGATCTCGCATCGGCCGGCGTCGCGCTGGGCGCGCTGCTAATCTTGTCGCAGCGCCTACGCGGCCTGCTTGGCAGTGTCGGAACGCTCTATGAAGGTTCGCTGTTTTTGGAGGATTTTACCTCGTTTGTGGATGCGCACAGCCGAACGGAGGATGTCGAGGCGAGCGGAAGCGACCATTCCTCCCGCGCGGCCAACGGATTTCAAGAGATCGAGCTCGACCGTGTAGAATTCACCTACCCTTCTCGTAGCGACCCAAGTCTACAGGACGTTTCAATGCGGATTCGCCACGGAGAGGTGATCGCACTGGTCGGTGAGAATGGATCCGGCAAAACCACGCTGGCCAAGCTGCTCGCCGGTCTCTATACGCCGAGCAGCGGTCGGGTGCTCTGGGACGGAGTCGATATCACGAAATGTGATGGTTCGCTGGTGCGCGACCGGGTTGCAGTGATCTTTCAGGACTATGTCCGTTACTTCCTCAATGCCAGGGAGAACATCGCGGTGGGACAGGAGAAGCGCATGCTGGACGAGGCCGCTATCGTGGAAGCGGCGCGGCGCGCGGGAGCACACGAGTTCTTGTCCGCGTTGCCCAACGGTTACGATACGATCCTTGGTCCGGCGTTTGCGGGAGGAAGCGACCTCTCCGGCGGACAGTGGCAGCGTATCGCCCTTGCCCGCGCCCATTTTCGCAACGCGCCGCTGCTCATCCTGGACGAGCCGACTGCGTCACTGGATCCGCGCGGTGAGTATCAGGTGTTCGAGCAGGTCCGACGGCTTGCCAGGGGGCGCACCGTGCTGTTCATCTCCCATCGCTTCTCCAGCGCTCGTTCGGCAGACCGTATACTCGTTCTGGATGAGGGGCGACTGGTGGAGGAAGGCTCGCATGAAGATCTGATTGCACGGAACAGTCTCTACGCCGAGCTCTTCACGCTGCAGGCGCGCGCTTACGGTGAGCCAATCCGTCGACCCGGCCCAGCCGGATAGCGAACCAGCTCCTCGTGGCCGGCTTTACCCGGGGCGGGTCCTACCACCGCGCCGTTCAGCTCTACCCAGGCGTGGGCGTCCGTAGTGGACGCCTCGCGTGGCAGGCCGATGACGAGCTCGGCGGGATCACCCTGCGCACGCAGGCAGCGAAGATGAACAAGAGAGCGCGTCAGGCAACGCGGCCGCAGCGGGCCAATGCGCAGAACGCGATCATTGATTCGGCACAGACGGTGGGGATTCAGTCGCGGTACGTGGGGGTGTGTTGCGGGGCGCGCCAGATAGTCAACGACCACTGGCAACGGGTAGTGCCACAGTAGTAGCTTCACAAGCAGCAACAGACCCCACATGCGTGCTGCCAGCAGGAACTTCCACATCCGAAGATCTCCTGCGCGCATAGTCACCCCAGACACGTTGTCACGATGCGGTCCAAGAGGCCGGCCAGGGTATCGTACTCCAGCGATCGCGAGAGTCGCCAGACGGGAACACGATCCACCAGACCGGATACGCCCAGGAAGCAGCGAGTGCGATCGGCGGGCTCCGGAAAACTGAAGCTGGTTGCCCACAGTAGGGAAATAGCCGTCGTGGGGTCGAGCTGTTCGAGAATAGTGTCTTCAGACCTGACCTCGAGGGTCACGATTCCCCTCAAAGGAACGGGGTCACTACCGCCGCGCAGCTGCGGATCGATAACAAGATGGATTCGGTCATCCTCTTCCATCACAACGCGCGTGCCGGGCAGTGATTCAAGATGCTCCCAGGAGTCACGGCGCATTCTGAGCACTGCCGGCCCCGGGTAGACTGCCGGGAACGGCTCCAGCGTACAGCGGCAGATGTCCTCCGACAGAATCCGATGGCCGGCACGCAGGAAAGCGGCAGCGAGGGTGGACTTGCCGAAACGACCAGGGCCGACGAGCAGCAGTGCCATACCTCCGACGTCTATGGCCGCAGCGTGAAAGGACATGTCGCCCAGCGTGATGAAGCAGATGGCAGCCGGCACTCCCCACACGCGCGGTTCCCAGAGTAACGGGGGCACGTTGGCGGGGACCGTAATCCGCGGCAACGAAGGCTCAACACGATACACACCCAGGCCGTCGACCCACATACCGTATCCATCGGGCAACCGGTGCAAACGACCGGACAAGGGTCTGCCGGGCTGCGGCACCCAGGTGTATATCGGTTGCTGCGCGGGCTCGGGTTCCGGTACGGCAGCCTGATGCAGATCGAGCACAGGCATTGGTGCCGCCGCATCGGCAAATCGTGTCAGGTCGAGGGGCATATCCGAGCGCACGCGAAAACCGTGGCAGGCACCATGTATCCGCGCGTTCAGGACTGCGTGAGCGTTCCTTTCACTCACCGTAGAGCTCCAGAAAGGCGTGAGCGGAAGCGAGATCGCGGGCCCATCGGTATTCGAACAGGCTCAGGTTGCGGGCGTCTATCCGCGATTGCAGCAACGCATAATCCACGCCCGCAAGCCTGACATTCGGTTGCCGGAGCCACCTTGCGAGCGTGTCGTAGTTCATCCGGGCTTCAACTGAAGCGTTGAACACCGTCTTTGTGGTGCGATCCAAAATCACGTCGGGGACACGGCCCCGCGCGAGCCAACGCAAAATGGACTTGCGCAACGGACCCGCATACTTGACCTCGGCAGGCAGCGAGAGAAAGAATTCCCACAGATCGATGTCCGCCCACGGCCGGCGAACACGGATACCGCAAAGCATCTCGCAGACTTCGTTGGCTTCAAGGGAGATGCTGACCCCTTTGAAGCCGGCCAACTGGTTGTTGCGCCAGCGGTGTCGCGGTGCCGAGATGTGCCGAACGATAGCGGCGGTGCCGGGCCGCCGGTCGAGCCAGGGCGGAAACGGCTGTTTCCTGCTGCGGCGCCACACCGTCAGCCAGCGCGGAACCAGCACGGACGCAAGCTCCCGTGCTATGCTGTACGCAGTCCGGCCCCTCGTGCGTTCCCTGAGAAGCTGCTTACCAAGAGCCCGCAGGCGGCCTCGAACCAGCAGGTGAACGAGTGCAGCCTCCGGCTGATCGACGAGGTACTCGGCCCATTCACCGGTTAGCATAGTCCGAAACCCCAGCCGTCGTGCCAGGGAGTAAGCCTCCTCCATCTCGTTGAGTGTTACTGTCGGAACTGGCCCATCACACAACTGGACCCACCGATCGAAGGCTTCTCCGTGCGCGACACGTTGCTCATAGGTGTGCCAGCGCAGACCGAACTTGTCGACAACGCTTTTGATGTATTCTGTCTCGTCTACCGTAGGGTGGTTCTTTGCTACGACGGACAGCGCCGGCAAGGGCCTTCCAAACAGCTGCTGATACAACGGGGCGGCATAGCCAGCCACGGTCGGTGAATCGATCCCCCCACTCAGTGAGAGAACGTCCGCACCAGTCATACATCGGCGGAGAGACTGGATCATCAGAGCGTCGAACTGTTCCTGGATTTCGCTGGCCGTCGGGCGGGCGGTTTCCAACAACGCAGCCGGATTCCAGTAGCGCGTGTGAAACGCACGTCCACGAGAAGCTTGCATCAGCGTCGCCGGCATTAGCCGTTCAACGCCGCGAATCGCACACGCCGTGCCATAGTCGCCCCAGAAGATCTGCTCCACTACGTCTCGGTCGGCACGGATGGGAATGTCGGCGCCCGCTGCAACTTGTTTGGCTTCGGATGCGACAAGAAGGCCAACCCCGTTTGTGCCGTAGAAAAGACTCCTCAGGCCCAGATGATCGCGGATGCACCACAGGCGTTCGCCATCCGAAAGCACAGCAGCAAACATGCCGCGGAGCCGCGACGGGAAATCCAGCCCGAAACGGTGAAACGCAGCAATGAGAAGATCGGCGTCCGAGGGACCGTGTGCGGCAGCGTGGGCGAGATCCAACATGGGCGTTAAGCTCTCGCGGTTGTCGAGCGATCCGCAACAGGCTGCAGCTACCGTCCCGTCCGATGCCAGGCTTGCATCGGCGTTCTCGTCGTCATGGGCGATCCCGAGCGCTGCCCGTCCAAAGATCATCCGTTTCCGGGGTAAGCCGCGATGCGGCGCCGCAGCCAGCATGCGCAACACCACCGCGTCCTCTGCCGAATGGTTTTCGAAAAGAACTGCCGCAATAGCGCTCAACACTCTTCCTCGTACTTCATTGCGATGGTCTTTTCTCTACCTATGCGAGTTCCCGATCCGGAATCCAGGCGAGCTTATGTTTTCTACCTTCAGCACCCGGCCGCGAGAGCCGAGTCACGCGTGGCGCAAAAAAAAGGTGCATGACCTCAATTCCTTTGAGGTCATGCACCCTGAATTTACCTTCTACCACGCCTGTCAGCTGCCGTGATAGGAAATTTCACCCATCCAGTCACAGGGGTGAGTTGAGCAATCTACACCCTTGTGGGAGCTACCTGGGTTGGTGAACGTGTGATCGCCGATCGTCCCTAAGTCTTGTACAACGGGCTTCTCGTATTTCACTTCTTTACCTCCGATTCAATAATCACCTTAATTATATCGATGCATTCGAGAAGAGGCAAGCAAAATTTTGAGCTATTTTCTTGTTCAGGAGAATATTAGTTCCTCGAAGCCAGGCCTGCGTTGTTCGCAGGAGACATCGCTCATCTTTGATGCTATAGTTCGAACGATGGGTTCGAACGATGGGGTCGGCCATCAACACGCTGTCAGTGCTGTCGCTGTCGGGAGGAGCCGATGAACCGAATTCGCAGGGCAGATCACGCAGTCTATCACTCGATACAGCCGGGGGGCGGAGTACTGCTGCACGTTGAAAGCGGCGCGTATCACCAAATAAACGAAATCGGGGCTCTGATCTGGGAGCTGCTGCAGACGTTACCGTCGCGGGCCGAGCTTCTTGCCGAGCTGCGAACCCGCATAGTCGACGCGCCGGACTGCCTCGAAGCAGACGTTGACGAGTTTCTGGAGGCACTGAAAGAGCGCGAGCTGATTGTTATCGAATCGGATCAGCCGGCATAGACCGCTCTGGCCAAAAAAAATCAGCGGCGTGCACGTGAGAATCGCGTTGCCGGCGGCCGGCAGCTTCTGCTGTGTGCGGACGGTGGGGCGTCCTGTCATCGGTCCGGCGGGCTGCCGCAGACCGGTAAGCACGTGCCGCACCACAGCCGTACGGGCCGCTCCGGCTTGATTGACAGCGGCGCACCCCCTTTGGCGAACCTGAAATGCGTGGAGTTAACCCCAATTCTTCGGTGCATGCCTCATACGACGTCGCGGTCGTAGGCGGCGGCATCGTCGGCGCTGCAATCCTGCACGAGCTCTCGAAGTATCGCCTGCGCGTGGTGTTGCTCGAGAAGCACCACGACGTTGCCGAGGGTATCACAAAGGCGAACAGCGGGGTTCTGCACGCCGGGCTCATGGTTCCCTCGGGGTCGCTCAAGGCGCGCTTCAACGTTGAAGGAATCAAGCTCTACAAAGCGCTGGCGCGTGATTTCGGCATTGCGGTTCATAACTGCCGCAAGCTGATCATCGCACAAGATGATTCCGAGCTGCCGAATCTCAGGCGTTTGCTCGACCAAGGCAGGGCGAACGGCGTGCCCGGGCTCGCGCTTCTGAACGCCGAGCAGGTACGCACCCTGCAGCCCAATGTTGTCGCCAAGCATGCGCTACTCTCCGAGGAAACATCGGTAACGCTTCCGTATCAGATGGCGATAGCCCTGGCCGAGAATGCCGTCTTAAACGGCGCTGAGGTCAGGCTCAACGCCGAGGTTTCCTCCATCCGCCCGCACCCGGACGGAGGGTACCGGATGCAGACGACCGCCGGAGATCGCATCTCGGCTAAGCTGATCGTCAATGCTGCCGGCGTGCACGCCGACCGGATCATGGAGCTCCTGGAGCCGCCGGCTGAGAGGATCTGGCCCTGGCGCGGTCAGTACCATCTGCTGGAAGAGGCTTCCGGTACGGTGGTCAACATGGCCGTCTACCCGCTCCCGCCGAAGGACGGAAGCGGGCTCGGAGTTCACATCACGCCGACGGTTAACGGAGGCATTCTGCTCGGGCCGTCGGCGGAGTCCGTGACCGATGGAACTGACACCGCAAACTCAGCTGCGGCGCTCGAGCAGTTGCAACGCGAAGCGTTTGCGCTTGTTCCGGCGCTCCGCGGCTTTCAGACCATCAAAAACTACAGCGGCGTTCGCCCCAAGCTCTTCGGTCCGGACAGTGGTGTCAGCTTCAAGGATTTTCACATTGAGCCATCCAAAGCGTTTCCCGGCGTGATCAATCTATTGGGGATTGAGTCTCCCGGCCTCACCGCGGCTCCCGCTATCGCCGAGCATGTGCTCGAGCAGTTCGTGGCTGCGCACCTCGAGCTCTCACCCAATCGCGACTGGCAGATACGCTGGGAGCCGATCCCGCGCCTGCGTTGGCTGCCGGCTGAGGAGAAACAGCGCCTCTGGCGGCAGGACCCGGCCTGGGGGCATATTTTGTGCCACTGTGAGCAGGTTTCGCGTGCCGAAATCGGCCGGGCTGTCGCCAACCCGCTGGGTGCCGTCTCAATCCACGCGATCCGTAAGCGCACGCACGCAACCCTCGGCCGTTGTCAATCGTCTTTCTGTCTGGGGCCGGTCTCGGCCGAGATACTGCGCCGCGGGTCTGACATCGGCATGGTGAGGCGCGGTACGCCCGCGCACCCGGTGTTCACCGGAGTGGAGCCCGCGTAGCGTGCAACGCACTGAGAGAGTACTTCCGGTCGACCTGCTGATCGTCGGCGCCGGTGCCGCAGGCCTTGCGGCAGCCGTACGGGCGCGAGATCAGGGAATCGATAAGATCCTGGTAGTGGATCGCGACCCCTTTCCGGGCGGTATTCTCAGGCAGTGTATTCACACCGGCTTCGGCCTGGAGTACTTCAAGCAAGATCTGACCGGCCCCGAGTACCTTGCGCGGCTCGTGCATTTTGTCCGACGGCGTGAGATCGAGCTCCGACTCGACACCACCGTGATTGATTTGCAGCCCGGCCCGCAGGCGACGCTCATTTCGCAGGTCCACGGCATCACTCAGGTCAGGGCGCGGGCGGTAATTCTTGCCACCGGCTCATACGAGCGCACGCGTGAGAACCTGCAGATCGCCGGCACTCGGCCCGCCGGTGTCTTCACTGCCGGGCAGGCGCAGCAACTGATCAACCTCTACGGCTACCGTATCGGCACTCGCGCGGTGGTGCAGGGGACCGGCGACATCGGCCTTATCATGACACGCCGGCTTCTGCTCGAAGGCTATGAGATCGCAGGGATGTTCGAGCGTCTGCCGTTTGTGGCGGGCTTGCTGCGCAACAAGGTGCAATGCCTGGATGACTTCGATCTGCAGCCGCAGTTCGAACACCAGATCGTTGAGATTCACGGCGCCTCGCGGGTCTCCGGAGTGACCGTAGCACGCGTAAGGGTGGCAACAGACGAGAGCCCGGCCGAACCTGTGACGGGGACCGAGCGCTACGTGGCCTGCGACACGGTTGTGCTTTCGGCGGGGCTTATCCCTAACCGCGAGCTGCTCGGCCGTGACACTGACCACGCGCTGAACGCGGCCCTGCAGGCGGGAAACAGCAATGTGTTTCTGGCCGGGAATGCGGTGGAGATCCACGACCTCGCCGACGGCGCCTCCGCGCAGGGCGAGTTCGCGGCCGACCGCGCAGTTGAGCGGCTCTCGGGCCGCAGCCCGCGCTATGCGGAGCAGCCGCACAGCACCGGGGAGTTCGTCTCGCCCTGGTCGGTGCCCGCGCGGGGCAGCGATAGCGGCGGGGTGGTATGTATCGTCTGTCCGAAAGGATGCGTTCTTACCGACCACTCAAACGGTTGCCGGCGGGGAGCTGATTTCCTAAGGCAGGAGCGCGAGCAGAAACAGCGCATTCTCACTACCACCCGCTGGGTCAAGACCGGCGGGAAGACCGTCCGGGTGGCCGTACGCTCCGCAACGCCGCTGCCGTTCGCCCGGCAGCCGGATGTAGTACGGAGAATCAAGCACTGCACGCACGACCCGCAGAGTTTTCAGGCAACGCGGGTAAGCGTACCGCAGTGACGCGAAATGCGGATGAAGCATCCGGCGCGTCAGCTTGAAGATGTGCTTCAGGATCTGCGCCTGGCTGAAACTCGGTATAGCCGTACAAACGGTCGGGCTAAGTAGGTAAGATAGATTGCGGGCGAGGAACGGCTGACCCCGAAGATCTCCGCCTGGTACCAGAGCGGTGGGAACAG
>PUNW01000245.1 GCA_003552665.1 Spirochaetaceae bacterium
ACGGGGCACGACCAGAAGTACTCGGAGAAGATATCGGGATTGATCGTCGCCGATGAGATAATGACCTTGAAGTCCGGTCGCTCCTCGAGGACGCGTTTCAGAAGCCCCAGGATGAAATCGATATTGAGGCTGCGCTCGTGCGCCTCGTCCACCATGATCACCGAGTACTGCGAGAGCCGGTAATCGGCTTTGATCTCCTGGAGGAGGATGCCGTCGGTCATCACCTTGATGCGCGTGCTGCGGTCGGTGTGGTCTTCGAAGCGCATCTTGTATCCGACGAGCCCGGGAATGCTGCTGCCGACCTGACCGGCAATGTACTCGGAGACCGAAACTGCCGCGATGCGCCGCGGTTGGGTCACGCCGATCACCCCGTTGAGCCCGTATCCGGCCTCGTGCAGAATCAGCGGCAGTTGCGTGGTCTTGCCGCTGCCGGTTGGGCTTTCAACGACGATGACCTGGTTCTGCTCGAGCCCTTCGAGGATTCTATGCTTCTGCGCGTATACCGGTAGCTCGTGCGGATTCATGCGCCGTAGTTTTGGTGCGACTTGCGTTGCAGGATCGCGCGCGCTTTGGCTGCCGCCTCCTCGAGGCTGAGCTGCTCGTCGCTCTCGCGGGTCTCGAGGTTCTTGATGTTCATAACCCCGCTCTCGGCTTCGATTGAGCCGCAGATGATCCCGATCGGGATGTCGCGCTTCTCGGCGTACGAGAACTGTGCCGAGAGTTTCTTCGCTTCCGGGTAGACCTCGGCGCGCATGCCGGCGCCCCGCAGGTATTCGGCGATCTCATGATAGCGGCCGATCAATCGTTCCTCCATGCAGAGCACCAGGATGTCCACCCCCGCGCGAGCGGGTGGCAGCTTGTCGATCTCCTCGAGCGCCGCCATCAACCGGTCCAGCCCAATTGAGGATCCTACGCCGGGGATATGCTGCTTGGTGTACAGCGAGGCAAGGTCGTTGTAGCGTCCGCCCGAACAGACCGAGCCGATCTCCGGCAGCTGTGGAAAAAACGACTCGTACACGATTCCGGTGTAGTAGTCCAGTCCGCGGGTTATCGACGGATCAAGCACTACTCGGTCGGAGAGTCCGAGCTTGTCGCTCCACTCGAGAACCGTCCCGAGGCGCTCGGTGTCTTCGTCGCCGCCGCCGGCGAGGCGAGAAATGGTCGTGAGGGTAGCAGCGTTGGTAGCCTCCGGACGGATATACGCCAGCAGCTCGTCGGCTGCGGTGGAGCCGACAAGCTCAACGAGCAGGTTGCGAACCTCCTCGTCGCCGATCTTGCTTCGTTTGTCGACTGCGCGCATAATCTCAACCGAACGGTCTGCGGCCCCCAGCTTGTTGAGGAAGCGGTTGAAGACACCGCGGTGTGCCACGTGGAAGCGTACGTCCGGGACTTCCAGATGATCGAAGCAGCGGGCTTTCAACAGGAGAATCTCGAAGTCGGCAGCGGCGCTGTCGACACCCACGATGTCGAAATCGCACTGAATAAACTCGCGGTAACGCCCGCGCTGGGTGTTCTCCCCGCGGAATACCTTGGCGATGTGATAGCGTTTGAACGGTAGGTAGAGCTCGGAGGCATGGCCCGCCATAAAGCGCGCAAACGGGACAGTGAGATCAAAGCGCATCGCGATGTCGCGCCCGCCGTTGTCGGTGAAGCGGTAGATCTGCTTGTCGGTATCGCCGCCGCCCTTTCCGAGCAGGACCTCGGTATACTCGAGGATCGGTGTATCGATCGGCACGAAACCGTACAGCTCGAACGTGTGCTCGAGCACACTTTGGATGTGCTTACGCCGTATCTCGTTCGACGGCAATGAGTCGCGGAAGCCTTTCAGCACTCGAGGTTGAATGATGTCACTCATCGTGCCTTTACTATGCCGTCATCCAAAGCTGTTATGCAAGGGTGTCGAGGGCCGTACGGCGCTGTCGGGTTACCGGTGCTGTCAGGTTACCGGCGCTGTCGGGTTACCGGTGGATTGCGCTGAGCGGCAGCACCAGCTCGCCGAGGCCGATCATGGCGTTGAATAGCGCGATATGGGTATAGCGCCTGAGCTCTTCGGCGCGGATATCGGCAACGGACAGGCCGGCGTGGTCGAGCAGCTGCGCCCGCCGTGTGCCTGCAAGCAGCGGCGCCGCCGGCGTGCGCCAGGCGTAGCCGTCGAACAGAGCGACGTTGCAATACGAGCTGTCGGTTATGCGGCCGCGGCGGCTGATGAGGATCTCGTCGCAGGGTCCGCGTTGCGCGTAGAGACGCTCGATTGCGCTGCGGTCATGCCACTTGTAGGCGTAGGTGAGGTCGCCGCCCTCAACAAGGCGCAGTGAGCCGATCCGCGGAACGGTGTAGGAGGTTACTTGTACGTGTTCAAGAGCCGGCTCGGTTCGGTGGCGCGCCGGGGTAACTCGGTAGACGAGGCGCAGTTTCCAGCGGGGCCCCTCGCCTCCGGTGCACGGCCCTTGCGGCGCCGTTGAGTTCAGCGTCGTCGCTGAGGTTATCGTCGACGGGCTCAGCGCCAGGTCGATCGCTTCGGCGAGGAGCTCCTCGGCGTCCTGCGCGGGCTGCGCGGCGTCGAAGGCGGCGAGCGTCCTTCGTACTCGCGCGCAATGATATGACAACGCCTGCGGGTTTCCCTCGGCTACGCAGATCGTCTCAATGAAGCGGAACATTGACCTTATCCAGTAGCTCTTGATACTCGCGTTCGAGCTCGCTGTAGATCGTGATCCCGCCTCCGGCCTTGAAGACCGTTCCGCCGGCCGTCTCTTCGATGAAGCGGATCATCACCCCCGAGTCCAGCTGCCGCCCGTCCCAGACCCCGCAGACGCCGGTGTAGTAGCCGCGGGTATACTGTTCGGCCTCACGGATGATCTCAACAGTCTTCACCTTAGGTGCACCGGTGATCGAACCGACCGGCAGCATCTGAATCAGGATTTCGCCGAGACGCGACTCAAACCCCTGCGCTAACTCGCCGACGATCTCGGAGCTGACCTGCAGGAGCTCGTCGTTCTGCAGTTGAATGCGGTCGATATAGCGGTAACGCTCCACCCGAACCCGCTCGGCCACTCGGCCGATGTCGTTCCGGATGAGATCAACGATGGTCAGGTGCTCGGCCTGTTCCTTCTCGTCGGCAAGAATGCGTTGCTCGGCCCGCGGCACCGAGGCTCTGATTGTCCCTTTCATCGGGTAGCTGCGTATGATTCCGTCTTTGATCCGCACGAACTGTTCGGGCGAGAACACCAGTACGCGCCCGTCGATCAACAGCCGATACTTCGCGCGCACCACCTCGAACAGCTCCTCGAGCGAGTGCGAGAGCGTGATCGAAACCGGCAGGGTCAGGTTGGCGAGGAACGAGTCACCCTCGCGCAGGCCACGCTGTATGCGCTCATATGCGGCGCGGTAGCGCTCAAAGGCCGGCGGAGTCTTGACAAGGCGAAGCGCCCGCGCGATCGTGCGACGGCGCTCGGGGCGAATGCCGGGCCGGCCGTCGTCGTGCTCGGGAAAGCGAAAACGAAGCAGCGCGGGGTCCAGCTTAGACAACGGCATCACCAGCGGCGCGCGCAGATCAAAATCCAGCACGAACACGAACGGGACACGGTCACGGCTGAGGCGGTTGATTCGCTCAACGGTCTCGGCGACGAGGCCGGCGTCGGTTGCGGGTGAAGCAGAGACAGGCGCTTCAATCTGCACGGGTTCCTACTATACACCAAAGTTGATGAGCAGTACACTCGGTTTAGCGATGTGTGATTTCAGCTCCTGCTTGTTTGACGTCGCGATGAAGCCGCTCGAGGCGCTCAGGTTGACCGAGCGCCGCCGGCAACTCCTCGGCTCAGCCTCCGGGAGGGTGTTGGAGGTGGGAGCGGGAACCGGCGCGAACCTGCCGCATTTTCGATATGAGCATATCGCCGACCTCACTGTGACCGATATCGAGGTGCGCCCGCGTTTGCAGCATCGCGTTCGGTGGACGGCTGCGGCGGCCGGCCTGAACCCCGCACGGCTTGCGGTCCGCGAGGCTCCGGCTGAGCGACTGCCGTTTGAGGACGCCTCGTTCGATTGTGTCGTAGCGACGCTGGTGTTCTGTACTGTTTCCGACCAGCAGGCGGGACTTTCAGAGGTTCGGCGTGTGCTGAAGCCCGGCGGGACGCTGTTGTTCATGGAGCATGTCCGCCCTCCGCAGCCGGTGCCGGCGAAGCTGTTCGCCGTGCTCAACCCGGCCTGGGGGCTTGTAAGCGGGGGCTGCAACCTGACGCGCAATACGCTTGCGGGTCTGCGGCAGGCCGGCCTGCCCCCGCGCCTATACGGGACCTTTGCCGGCGGCATTTTCACCTACGGAATCGCTCCGAAACCCGCGTAAATGCGATTGCGGCCGCTGACTCCCTGCGCTACACTGCTACTCTGCGTTACTGACGCGCCACACCCTCATCAGGAGTACCACGACGATGAAGCTCGCCGAGAACCTGCGGATCATCGACGGGTGGACCATCCAGGAAGATCATTTCCGGGAAGAGCACCTGGTCACCAACGGAAGCAACTTCATGACCGGAAACGGTTATCTGGGGTATCGCGGCACGTTTGCCGAATGGCGCTCTCCGCAATACACCGGTTGCTTCGTGAGCGACACCTACGACAAAGCCGACGATACCTGGGAAGAGCTGTGCAATGCCCCAAATGGGCTCTACGCCGCCTTCAGCGCCGACGGTCAGCCTCTCGGCGTCCTGAACGGTGCGGCGGTCGGGTATCACCGCAGCCTGTGGTACCGCTACGGTCTGCAGTCGCGCAGCATCACGCTGCGCACACCCAGCAAGGCGCACGTGACGCTGACCGAAGAGCGCTTTGCGTCGTATGCCGCGCAACACCTCGTGCCGGCGCGATATCGCATTGAAACCGACCGCCCCACCAGCATCGAGCTCACATGGGGGATAGACGGTGAAGTCTGGGATCTGAACGGCACGCATCTCGGTCGCCACAAAGCCCGCTCCGAGGACGAAAACCTCATCTCGGTGACCGCCCGCACCGTTACGAGCAAGCTCACGCTGGCGGTCGCGTCCGGCCTGCGAATCACCAGTGCCGAGACGCGCGCCGAGACCGCGAGCTCCGGAGGCCGACTGCGGCGCGCGCGCGCCGGGGTAGCGAGCGCCGACAACACGTGTATCTTCGGTAAGCTGCAGTTCACCGTGGAACCGGAACGGCCGGCCGTCGTCGAGCAGTACATGGCGGTTTACAGCAGTAACGATCTGCAGGACCCGCGCGCGGCGGCAACCGGCGCGGTCTCGACTGCGCGCGAGCACGGCTATGAGCGGCTGTGGCGCGAACATCGCCGCGTCTGGGACGCCGTCTGGCAGGACTGTGATATCGAGATCGAGGGCGATCTCAAAGCTCAGGCGCTGCTGCGCTTCAATATGTATCACAACGTTATCGCCACCCCCGCTCATACCGACCACCTGCCGCTCGGGGCGCGCGGGCTATCGTGTCAGGCGTATCAGGGCGCGGCCTTCTGGGACCAGGAGATCTACAATCTGCCGATGTATCTGTATACCCGGCCGCAGATCGCGCGCAACCTGCTGGTCTACCGCCATCGGACCCTGGACGGCGCGCGCAAAAAGGCACGCGATCTCGGCTACGAAGGCGCGTTTTTCGCGTGGGTCAGCGGCCGAACCGGCGAGGAGATCTGTCCCTCGTATTTCTTCACCGATGTTCTGACCGGGCGCAGTATTCGCAATCATTTCAATGACTGGCAGATCCACATCTCACCGGATATCGCCTATACGGTACGGCGTTACTTTGAGGTCACCGGTGACCTCGAGTTCATGCTCGATCACGGAGCCGAGATTCTCTTCGAGGTTGCGCGCTTTCTGTTGTCGCGGGTGTGCTACAAGCCGCGAAGGAACCGCTACGAGCTGATTCGGCTGCTCGGTCCTGATGAGTACCATGAGAACGTGGACAACAACTTCTTTACTGCGCTGCAGACGCAGTTCGCGCTTCAGGCCGCTGTCTGGGCCTTTGATTTGCTCGCCGAGCTGGCACCGGAGCGCCATCGTGAGTTGGCCGAGCGACTGGGGTTCAGTGAGGAGGATCGCGAGCAGTGCCGTGAGGTCGCCGTCAAGCTGTTCCTACAGCCGGCCGATCCCGATACGGGGTTGATCGAGCAGTTTGACGGCTATTTTGAGCTCGAGGATACGCGGCCGGAGGTCCTTCGGAAACGGCTGCTCGACCCCGGTGAATACTGGGGGTGGCCGAATGGCGTGGCTGTGGAGACTCAGGTCCTGAAACAGGACGATGTGCTGCAGAGCATCGTGCTCCATCGGCGCTGCTTCAGCGAGAAGCAGATGCGCGCGAACTACCTGTACTATGAACCCCGGACTCAACACGGCTCTTCGTTGAGCCCGTCGGTGCATGCCACCGTGGCGGCCTGGATTGGGCGCGACGAAGCGGCGTACGACTACTTCACGCGCGCCACAACCATCGACCTGCTCAACACCAACACGGCGGTGAGCGGCGGGACCTTTATCGGCGGAGTTCATACCGCCGCCTGCGGCGCCACTTGGCAGATTGTGGTTCACGGCTTTCTCGGTATGCAGTTCTACGACGACGTGCTCGAGTTTCGACCCCGCCCCCCAACCTGGTGGAAGCGAATCGTGTTTCCGATGACGGTGCGAGGGCTGCGACTCCAGGTGCGGCTCGAGCTCGATGAGTTGCGAAGGCTGGCGGTACGGGCCGACCCCGGCGTTGTCGGCGAGCTTACCGTCCGTTGCGGGAAACAGGAGCGTACGGTGCGGCCGGGGAGCACGGTCGAGCTCAGCGTACGCGGCTGAACAGCAGGCGATAGATACGGTCGCGCACGAACTCGTGGATGGCCGTGAACTCCAGATGTGCGATGGTGTTGCGCTGCGAACAACGCAGCACGCGAGCGGTGGCGCGCAGCTGCGTGCGGCTCGAATCGGTGGAAAAACGCAGCTCCAGCTCGTCCCCAGGCTGGAACTGCTCGTCAGGGTTGATGATGCTCGCTCCACCGCCGCCGAGGTCGTGGAACCGTGTCTCGGTAGGTTCGGTATCGGGGTGATCGTCGAGCTTTCGTACCCATACCGGCAACTTCAGGCGTCTGCGAAAGTGTCTGCGTTGCTGCGTTCGCGTGAGCACCTCGCTGTGCCTGAGCTCGATGACCGGTCCGTCGATCGCCTGAATCATGGTGTTGATGCGGAATACCCCGGCAGCGCTGTGATAGTACACTGCGACTGTCCCGGCTGTTGGGAAATGTCCATGTCCGCTCTGTAGCTCTACCCGGAATCCGCGCTGTGTCTGGCTGACGACCCGCCCGCGCACCGGAGGCGAGCGGCGCTCGCGGACGAGAAATACCGTAGTCCCCGGGCGTAGCTGCGTCGATGAGTGGAGTCTGTGTTCACCGCTGCGTTTGAAGCCCAAAGCGATGCGTAAGGCTGATATCTCGTCGCTCTTCGCGACTCCCTCCTCGAGCGCGCGCCGTGCGCACGCAGTGAAGGTGATCTCCTCCTCGATCAGCCGGTGCTTCTGCCAGGGCTCTCGCAGGTATCCGGCGAGCAGCTGCAGAAGCTCGAGCTGAGAAGGGGCGAGTTTCAGGCGCGCTGCGTGCTCATCGAACACGCGTCGTGCTGTCGCAAATCGGGCCGCCCGTCCGCGGCGTTGCTGGATGAACACGTAGGTGGTGCTGCCGCCGATGAGAAGAGCGAAAAACAAGATCACCGCGGCAACCTCCAGCGGTGAGCGCTGGTAGGCTTCGGCAACGCCGCGGTAAAACTCGCGCGCTGCCGGGCTCATCCCGAAGCCGCCTGCGGCCAGTGTGATCATCGCGAGCCGGATGGCGGAACCTCCTGACCGTCTTGCCGGTCGCGGGACGGCTCCTGTTCCCGAAGCTCGGCGCGTGTGCGCGGCAGGGCTTCAGGATAGTTCGCCTGAAGATAAGCGATCAGGTGCTCACGAACTTCGCAGCGAAGATCCCACAGCCTGGGTGCGTCGGCCGCGCTCATCAGCGCGCGAAGCTCCACGGTATGATCATCGGCGTTGGTGACTTGAATACCGGCGACCTTCCCGTCCCAGTTCGGGCACTGTCCGAGGATGACCTGCAACTGCCGCCGCAGGTCGTCAACCCGTACGGTGTAGTCGGTGTAGAGAAACACCGTTCCCAACAGCTCCGCAGATACTCTCGTCCAGTTTTGGAACGGCTGTTCTATAAAGTACGATACCGGCAGCACGAGCCGGCGCAGGTCCCAGACGCGCACCACGACATAGGTGAGCGTTATCTCTTCTATGCGTCCCCATTCGCCTTCCACGATCACGACGTCGTCCAGCCTGATCGGCTGAGCGATAGCGACCTGCAACCCGGCCAACACCATGCCGATACTGCGTTGCGCCGCAAACCCGATGATGATGCCGAGCACCCCGGCTGAAGCCAGCAAGGTGGTGCCGATGCGCCGCACCGGCTCGAGGGTGAGCATGATGACGCCGGCCGCCAGGACCAGAACCAGCGCGGAGATGATCCGCCGGATGAGCTTGACCTGGGTGTGCACCTGCCGCGCTTTCAGGTTGTCGGCGACATCGACGCGAAATCGGACCAAAGCCATCTTTTCACCCACCGCAACCGCTCGAAGGCCGAGCCAGGCGGCGGAGGCGATGAACAGGATTTGCAGAATGTCGACCAGGATAGCGGTGGTCTGAGCGGGCCAGCCGAGGCGGCCGACGATCGGAAACAGGAACAGAATGGGAAACAGCAGCCGAAGCGGCGCCTGCAACGCGCGCAGGTGCGAAGGAAGCTCGCTGTCTTCCGAGATGCTCGAGACGGTGCGGACCACCTTCCCCGCTATCGCGGCTGCAATGATCCCGACCACTACGGCAACCGCAACAAATCCGAGGTCCAGCCCAAATTGAAAGGCCATCGGCCGCAGGGGTGGTAATGCGAAAGCTCTCTCCATTACACTCCCAGTATATACCGTCCGATATTGTATATGAAAGGCGGAGTAGCACCGGTTTATGTCCTACAACGGATACGCACTCAGTAACGAGGCTGACTCGGAATCGCTGAAGCGCCCTCGTTTCTCGTTTCAACCCGGCGCATCATGGATGACGCTCACCGGGACGATCTACATCGTGCCCGGTTTTCATGAGGAGTGGATCCGCAAGCATCAGGACATCGTCGGGCCTCATAAGACGGTGGCCGAGGTGATCGAAAATCTGCGCTGGGTATCGATCGTCGTGTACAGTAACGGTTATCTCGAGATCTGCATCAACGACCAGTACGATACCGAGGTACGGGAAGTGCTCTGGCAGTACCTTTCGCATAATGCCGGCCGGTGGAAAGAAGTCATGATCATGCCGTTTCATTCACAGGGGTTCATACAGTTCAACTCCGACGATGTGGATGATCTCGGTGAGTTCAACAAAGCGATGAACCGCGAGCCCGGCTGGGGAGCCTGAACGCTTCCCCGTGCCGGCGCCCGCGGCACGGAGCGGCTCGACGAGTCGCTCGCGGGCCACGGCGGGTGAGCTCGGTTAGAACAACCCGCTGATCACTCCGTCGGCATCTATGTCGATGTTGAGCGCCGCAGGTTTCTTGGGCAGGCCGGGCATGGTCATAATGTCAC
>PUNW01000380.1 GCA_003552665.1 Spirochaetaceae bacterium
TGCCGATCTTACCATAGCAATCGGTGCAAAAAGAGTCTACCCCCTTCTATTCTACGAAAATAATCCGATCGAAACGTAACTATCGACCTACCCGTCGGTTGCAATACATGCGTCAGCGCTGGGGCAGGCGCGGTGCGGTACTACACCCGGTGAATGCTGACGCCGCGGGCCTCAAATGTCTCGGCAAGCTCCTGGGGAAGGGTTGAGTCGGTTATGACCGCCGTAAACTCGGAAACGTCGGCAAAGTAGGCGCTTTCAATCGTGCGGAACTTGCTTGAGTCCACTAACAGATAGCGTTCGAGGCTGGACTGTATGGCACCTCGCTTGATCCCTACTTCAAACGAGTTCGAGCAGGTAACTCCGAGATCGGGGTCGATGCCGTTGGCCGATATAAACGCCTTGGTGATGCGGGTTCTCCGTAGCAGTCCTTGAGCCTCGTCGCTCTCAAACACGTCGGGGTCCCGGTGGTACACGCCGCCGAGCATGATGATGGTATGGTCCGAGTTAGCCAGAAGCGGATAGAGAGCGCTTGCGCTGTAACAGACAACGGTCAGGTCCGCTGCGAGGGTGAGCTCGCGTGCGAGGTGTTCGGTCGTGGAGCCGGCGTCGAGGAACACTACGTTGCCGGGCTCTATGAGCGTTGCAGCATAGCGGGCAATGCGCTGCTTCTCCTCGACACGCTTCTCGGCTGCGTTACCAAAGCGGTAGTTTGTGGATGTACGGGCGGCACCGGCTGACTCGGTTCCGGTGTACACCGCGCCCCCGCGAAACAAGCGCACCTGGTTACGCCGTGCCAGATGCTCGAGGTCACGCCGGATGGTTACCTCCGAGACCTGGAAACGCTCGGCAAGCTCGGATACGGATGCCGAGCCGCGTTCCCTCAGGTATGCGAGCGTGTTCTCTACCCGTTCGAGTCTGGTGGCCATGGTTGCCCTCTATTATCACGGACCCAACAGGTGCATCACGGGCGCTGCGCTGCGCTCATCTCCCGATTCTTTCTGCCGTAATGATCCTGCATGAAAGACTGCATCATCTCGACCTCTCCGGGCGCGAACAGCTTCGGTTCGCCCAGAAGCCGCGCATACAGATAGATCTGAGCGTTTTTCTCGAGTACCCGGCTGACCTTGAGCGCCATCTCCATCGTCGGTCCCACCGAGAGCGCACCGTGGCGAGGGAGGATCACTGCGTTGTTGCTGCCGAGTGCTTGGGCTGCCACGCGCCCGAGCTCGGGTGTTCCCGGAAGCGCATAGGGCAGGGCCACCGACACCGATGCTCCCACGATCTGGGCGAAATCTTCGCTGACCGCCGGCAGGGGCATCTCCACCACTCCGAAGACGCTTGAGTATATCGGATGGGTGTGGACGACCGCATGGACGTCCGCCCGTGTCCGGTAGGCTGCGGCGTGCATGTGTTTCTCCACCGAGGGCTCGAACTCACCGTCGATATGATTCAATTCCAGATCGAGTACGACCACATGGTGCCGTTCTATGGAATCGTAATTCATGCCGCTGGGGCTGATATACATGTACCCGTGCTCGGGATCGCGCACGCTTATGTTGCCCCATGTACCTACCGTCATGCCGGTGGTGATCATGTTGCGTCCGGTCTCTACTATCAGATCTTTGATTGCATCGTCTATCCTGGCCATTGGGTTGTCTCCTTCAAGTTGTCTCAATGCGGCTCACCGGCGATAGAGGCGAGCGCGCTGTTCGAACACCGGCCGCAGTTGCCGGTAGAGCTCAAGAAAGACCTCGTAGCGCGCATCGTAGCCGTGTGCTCCGGGCGCTTCAAGGTATTCACTGTCGTGTTCCGTTCTCACCAACTCGCGCGGGCTTCCGATCTCACCGAGCGCAGTTCGGCCGAGGGCGATGTTGCCGCGTACCGGCGGCTCAACCGAGCGGATCAGGCGAATCGGCTTCTCCAGTACTCGGCTGAGTATCTCGAGCCATGGTCGGCTCTGTAGTCCGCCGCCGATTGCCCGCACTTCTCCGATAGGCTGCCCAAGCGCTTCAACGGTCTCGGCGTTGTTGCGGAGCGCCATTGCAACGCCCTCCATCACCGCTTTGACGAAGTGGGCCTTGCGCGTGCCCAGCCCGGCGCCGAAGAAGACGCCGCGCGCGTTGCTGTCCCAATGCGGCGTGCGCTCACCGTTCAGATACGGCAGGAAGAACAGGCCGTCTGATCCGTCGGGGACAGACCCTACGAGCTCGTTGTAGGTGGAAAACACATCCTCGCCCTCGCCGCCGCTCTGTGCGTCAAAGGCGCGACGAAACCAGTTGAGCGATTCCCCGGCGGTTTGCATGACGCCGAGGTTGATCCAGCGGTCGGGGAGTGCGTAGTTCCAGCACACTACTGCGTCGTTGGGGTCGGGGATAGGCTGTTCAGAGCAAACCGATACCACGCCGGCTGTCCCGATTATGAGCGTGGCATCACCTGCTTCGGTTACTCCGGCGCCCAGAGCGGCGGTTGAGTTGTCGGTCGCGCCGTTGATCACCGGAACGCCCGCGGCAATCCCGGTTTCGTCTGCCGCCGAAGGGGTGATATTTCCGATGACCGCGCCGGCAGGCGCGATCTCGGGCAGCGTCTCTTTGTCGACTGCGAACAGATCAAGCAGTTCCGCCGACCATTCCTGCCGGGCGACATTGAACAGGAGCGTGCCCGCGGCTTCCGAAGGGTCGGTCACCATTGTGCCGGTCAGGCGGTACTTCACATAGTCCTTGGCGACGAGTACCGCACGAGTTTGCATCCAGGTATCGGGATCATGGCGCTTCACCCAGAGGAGGTTGGGCGCGGTGTAGGTCGGGGTAATGCGGTTTGCCGCTTCGCGCTTGATGAGCGGACCGGTCTCATGGTCGGCGGCGAGCTCCTGTGCGATCTCGGCCGAGCGCTGATCCATCCAGGTGATCGCTGAACGCAACGGGACTCCCTCGGCATTCAGATAGACATGCGTGTGCATCTGCCCGCAGAACGCGACGAACGCGAGTTCCTCAAACGCGTCGGGCTCGCGATCTTTGAGTTGCCGGCACGCGCGGCAGAAGGCCTCCCACCAGGCCTGCGGATCCTGCTCAGCGTAGCCCTCGCGTTCGCCGAAGGTGGGGTAGCCTTCACCCACCGATGCTACGGTCCGGCCGGTCTCGTCGGCGATCACCGCTTTCAGCGCGGTGGTGCCGAGATCAACCGATAATGCGTGTGTCATGCAGGTATCCTCACTCTCAGCTATCCTTTCTATTTATGACTATTATCGCTCAAACAATGAGTGTTTACAAGACAAACTTCGCCATAAGAAGCAATTTATGATTCTGACAACAAGTTTAATCGATCACTTTGGCGGATATTCGGTTGACAGCAGCGAATTCTTGCCGCTATAGTTTGATGAGAATCCGAAGAAGAACCCAAAAAGGAGGAGACGATGAAGCGTACGTTAGTGCTTTCGCTGGTTGCCATTACCCTGCTTGCCGGCCCGGCCTTCGCGGCAGGCGCGCCGGAAGTGGATCCGGATGCACCCGAAATTGCTGTTGTTGTGAAGATCGAGGGTATTCCGTGGTTCGCACGCATGCAAGAGGGGATTGAGCGAGCCGCCGAAGAGTTTGGTGTCAACGCCTACATGATGGGCCCCGCCGATGCGGAAGCTGCGCCGCAGGTGGAGATCATCGAGGACCTGATCGAGCGCGAGGTGGATGCTATCGCGGTGGTCCCGAACGATCCACTTGCCATGGAGCCGGTGGTTCGCCGTGCGCGCGAGGCCGGTATCGCTGTGCTCTCGCATGAGAATCCGTTTGAGGACCACATGGTTGACTGGAACTTCGAGACGATCGATAGTGACGCCTACGGACAAGCCCCGATTGATGCATTCGTAGAATACCTGCGGGAAACCGGCGAGATTGATCGCTACGACGAGGACAATCCGGCGGGCCTGGTGCATCTGGTGGGCAGCCTTGAAGTTCCGCTGCACAACTACTGGGCGGACGTTGCCACCGAGTACATGGAAGCCGAGTACCCGTTCATCCAGATCATCACCGATCGGCTGCCGACCGCCGAGAGCGTAGAGGATTCGCGCGATGCGGTGCTGGACCTGCACAGGACCTACGGCGAAGATCTGCGTGCAGTCATTGGTTGGGGCAGCCTCGGTCCAATCGGGGGCGCCCAAGCTGTGGAAGAGCTCGGAATAGAAGACGAGCTTTGGATCGGCGGAAGCGCACTTCCGGGAACTGTTGCGGCGTATTTAGACCGGGGCTCGGTTAAGTATGCGCAGTTGTGGGACCCGGCGGATGCCGGATACGGTCTTGTCTACCTCGCACTGCAGATGATCGAAGGCGAGGAGATCGTTGAAGGGATGGAGATCCCAGGCCTCGGCCCGATCGGTATCACCGGCAACACGGTGTTCGTCGAAGCTGCTGCTCAGATGTACGATGCAGAGACGGCCCGGGAGTTGGGCTTCTAATTAGCTCCTAATCGCGTTTGCGGCGGTGCGATCGGCAAGTAGAAGCCGGTAGCGCCGCCATCTGTGTCAGTCTTCGTCAATTGGCGGTCGTCGGCCGACGTTCGGCGGCCGCTCGCTTTACGTGTATACCCCGAAATGGCAGGAGGGTGATTCTTGGTATCGGCCCAACCGAGGCGCGACGAAGCGCCGGTAATGTCGGTTCGTAACGCAAACAAGCACTACGGCGGGGTGCATGCGTTGCGGGCAGTGGAGTTCGAAATGGTCGCCGGTGAAGTTCATTGCCTGGTGGGCGAGAACGGCTCGGGGAAGAGTACGCTCGTCAAGATTGTCACCGGCGTTGTGCGGCCGGATGAAGGCACTGAGGTCTTCGTCTCCGGAGCAAAACTCACGCACCTTACCCCGTACGCGGCATTGCAGCACGGCATTCACGTCGTCCACCAGGATCTCTCGCTGTTTCCCAACCTCAGTGTGGCCGAGAACATTGCATCGCACAAGTATGCCGGGCATGGTCTGAGGCTTGTCGGTTGGCGGGAGACGAACGAGCTGGCCCGGAAGGTTGTGAATGAGCTCGATATCGATCTTGACCTGCAAAAGGCCGTCCGTGAGCTGTCGGTGGCAGACCAACAGTTGGTGGCGATCTGCCGGTCTATCGCAAGCGAAGCGGTCATCCTGATAATGGACGAGCCGACTGCCGCCCTAACTCATTTTGAAACGCAGCGACTGTTCTCTTTTCTGCGGCAGTTGGCCGAACGCGGGGTCTCGGTTCTCTTCATCAGCCATCGCCTCGATGAAGTTCTTGAGATCGGCGAACGCGTGACTATTCTCCGAGATGGTGCGAAAGTAGGCACCTATGCCGCCGAGGAGCTGAACCGCAACGAGATCGTGCGACTCATGACCGGTAAAGAGGTCACCTCCGGCCGGCCGCGGGATTATACGCGGCCCGAAGTTGAGGTGCTCCGGACTGACGGACTAACCCGGCATGGTCAGTATGAGGATGTAAGCCTTGAGTTGAGAAGCGGCGAGATCCTCGGCCTCATTGGGCCGCGGGGCGCCGGAAGGACCGAACTGGCGCTCAGCCTCTTCGGGCTCAACCCTCCTGACGCAGGCAGAATCTACGTAGAAGGCAAGCCGGTAGAGGTTCGAACCAACCGCGATGCAATTCGCCTTGGAATCGGTTACCTGCCGGAGAATCGCTTGCGGGAAGGTTTGGTGCTCGATCAGAGCATCGAGAATAACACGGTCATCACCGATCTTGCACAGATCCTCGGCCGGTGGCGCTTCACCGACCCGGCGAAGAGAAGCAAGCTTGCCGAGAGTGTTATCAACGATTTTCATGTTGTGGCACCGGGCGTCAAGCCTCGGGCTCGGGCACTGTCCGGCGGCAATCAACAGAAGATAGTGCTCGGCAAATGGGTCCGCACCAGCCCCAAATGTCTCATACTCGACAGCCCCACCAACGGGGTGGATGTCGGCGCAAAGGGGGGAATTCGCCAGGTCATCGATCAACTCGCCGAGGACGGGATAGCGGTTTTGCTGATTTCCGATGAGGAGTCGGAAATACTCGAAAACTGTCCGCGCACCTTGATCATGCGCGACGGCAGGATCCACGGGCCGTACGAAACGGCCGAGCTCGATGAAGAGCGACTGCGTGCTATGATCCGTCATGAACAGGAACTTGCGGTATGAAATCCTCAGTTTGGCAACGCGTGCTACAGACTACTGAATTCTATTTGATTCTGGTAATCGTGCTCGTAGGGGCACTGATCAGCTTTTTGAACCCAGATTTTCTTTCGCTGCAGAACTTGTTCGATATTCTGCGGCGAAACGCATTTCTCGGCATATTCGCTCTCGGCCTCCTGCCGGTTTTGATTTCGGGCGGGATAGACGTGTCGTTTACCGCAGTCGCTACGATTGCGCAGTACATCATGGCGCTGGTCATAACGACACACGCGGTGGATAGCGTGCTGCTTGCGTTTCTGATTCCGATTCCAATCGGGATACTGCTAGGCGCTATCAACGCTTGGATCGTGACTTATACTCGTGTTCACCCGGTCATCATTACGATCGCGACCCTGAACGCGTTTCACGGCCTGTTGGTGTTTATTACCGGTGGCCGCTGGATCTACGGGTTTCCGGCGAGTTTTGCCGACTTTGCGCGGGTTCAGGTTTTCACAGTAACCGATGCAGCCGGCAGAACGCTCGGAATGTCGGTGTTCATTCTCATGTGGCTTTTGGTGGCTGTGCTGACGTGGTTTGTCCTGCAGCACACCCGCATCGGGCGCAAGATCTTCGCGATCGGCGGCAACCTTGAAGCCGCGCGGCGGTCAGGTTTCAATATTTTCCGGATACACCTGTTTGTGTACGGGTTCACCGGTGCGCTTGCCGGGATCGCCTCCTTTATTCACACAGCGCAGAATCAGATGGTTGAGCCGAACGCCATTGTGGGCAGAGAGCTGGAGGTAGTTGCCGCCGTAATTCTGGGCGGTGCGAGCATTTTCGGCGGCAAGGGCACCGTTCTGGGCACGGTGTTGGGGGTGTTTCTGATCGGCATGATACGAAACGGGGTGATACTTATCGGCCTGTCGTCCTATTGGCACCAAGTGACATTTGGGTTTGTCATCATCGTTGCCGCGAGCATCAACGCTGTTCAGAGTCAGTTGCGAACTAGAAATCCGGGGATATCACTATGAGACTGCAGCGCACTCTTATTGAATCTGAGAATAGTCAATTGTATCTCGTAGGCGTGCTGCTCGTGGTAGTCACTCTTGTCATGGGGGTGCTCACCAACGGCAGGCTGTTGCGGCCTTCTGTGATGATCAGCATGGCGTTTCAGCTTCCACTAATCGGGCTGTTGTCACTTGCGCAAATGGGGCCATTGCTAACCGGCGGTCCGGACTTGTCATTGGTGTCTGTTGCAACGCTGTGCGGGGTCGTAAGCGCGACGCTGGTGCAGAGTCTCACCGGCTGGTACGCCGTTCCCGTTGCGATCATTGCGGCGCTTCTCATTGGGCTTCTTTGTGGCGCATTCAACGCGTTCATAATCGCTATCTTATGGGTGCCGTCGATAATCGCGACCCTGGGTACGATGATCTTCATTCAGGGAATCGTCCTGGTGTTTACCCGGGGGCGCACAATTGCCGGGTTTCCCGACTCGTATCTCATGATTGGACAGGGGAGGTTCCTTGGGGTAATGCCGGTACCGTTCATTATCTTTCTGGTATGCCTGGCGTTCATGATTGTGCTTCTCAGCCGAACGCGCTTCGGGATCAGCATCTACATGTTGGGTTCTAACGATGTGGCGACGCTTTTCTCGGGTATCAACAATCGCGCGGTGATATTCCGCACCTTCGTTCTGTCGGGTTTCTTCTCCAGCGTTGCAGCACTGGTGTTGATCACCCGCTTCAACGCGGCGCAGGCGAGATACGGTGAAGGATATCTGCTGCTGACCGTGCTGGCCTGCGTGCTTGGCGGTATCAGTCCGGCCGGCGGCATTGGAAAGGCAATCGGCGTATTGCTCGCTGTAGCCGTCCTGCAGGTTGTAAGCACCAGCTTCAATCTGCTCGGCTTCAGCAGTCACCTTGCTACGGCTTCCTGGGGAATCATCCTTATAGCCGTAATTATTCTCAACCGCTCCCTCTTCGAGCGGCAATAGGGCGCTGCCTGCAAGCGATCACGGTAAGGAGGTAACCGATGTCGGCTAAGTATGCGGTAATTCTGGGTAATCTTGGAAACACCTGCGATCGTTTTTTGTCGGGCGGGTACAAAAGTGATCTCAGCAAAGAACAGCTATGGCAGCAGGTTGGCGAGATGCCGGAGGTATCGGGTATCGAGCTTGTCGGCACATGGGACATCGATGCTGATAACTGGAAGGACGTCAAGAACAAGCTCGAGAAGTACGGGCTGCAGTGCGTTTCAATCATACCCGATTTGTTCAGTACCAGAATCTGGGGGCGGGGAAGCTATAGCGCTCCGGACCGGTCGGTGCGCGAGCGTGCGGTCAGCTACACTAAGGAGCTCGTGGATCTGGCGCGCGAGGTGGGATGCGATCTTCTCAATATCTGGCCGGGACAGGACGGATACGACTACCCTTTGGCGGCGAATTACCGCGAAGAGCGCGAGTGGCTGCTCGACGGATTGAAGACCTCCGCGGAGTATGCGCACGAGAAAGGGGTGCGGCTCGCGCTGGAATACAAAGTCAAAGAGCCTCGCACGCACAGCTATCTTGCGCGGGCGGCGGATACGCTTCTCGTCGCGCAGGCAACCGGGTTGCCGAATGTTGGGCTGACGATCGACAGCGGGCACGCCTTTGTCGCCTACGAAAACGTGGGTGAGATGGTGACTCTGCTCTCGATGTTCGGCGACCGGCTGTTTCACATGCATTTCAACGACAACTACGGGTTCTGGGACGACGACATGATCGTAGGCTCGGTGCGGACCGTTGAGCATTTTGAGATGCTCTACTGGTTGCGCGCGACCGGCTACTCAGGGTGGTACTCAATGGATCAGTACCCCTATCGTGAGGACGCTCAAGGGGCGATTCGCGCAAGCATCCTGTACCTGCAGAAGCTGGAAGCGATCCTTGATCATGTCGGCATGGACGCGGTAGAGGCCCTGCTCGCCAAACGCGACGCGGTCGCCACGGCGGAGTTCGTACGCAATCATCTGCTCGCCTCACCGGGCTGAGCCGAGCGGCTGTTTCAGTACGCTAATGGATACAATGTACTTCACCGGCATGCAAACTGAGTTTGGAAATTCACTGGAGATGAAGCTGCGCCGGCTGCTGCGGAGCTCGGGCTACTTTCAGAGTATCAGCGAAGGACAGCTCGTCGCATTGAAGGTGCACGTCGGCGAGCGGGAGAACCTCGCCTATCTGAACCCCAACTTCGCGGCCGTGGGTCAGCTGTCAGGGTAGGCCCGGGTGCGCCGCCCCGGCAGACGGAACTGCACGGCGCGATTGTAGCGCGACCAGGCGATGAGGGCAGCCAGCACCGGTACCAGTGGGGCCCACAGCGTTGCAAGCCCGCCGAGATCTATCAACAGGTTGTAGGCTCCGTGAAGCAAGATGGCGCAGGCCACCCAGGGCAGCATGCCTCCGTAGCGGTAGGCGACGAGCGCGATTCCA
>PUNW01000082.1 GCA_003552665.1 Spirochaetaceae bacterium
CAGTGCTCGCGCGCAGCGATTCGCCGAGCACCAGAACGCTGAAAAGCGTCGCAAACACCGGCACGGTATTGGTCATGATGTTCGCTTTGGTGGCGCCGAGGACCCGAATGCCGCGTCCCAGAAAAACGAAGCTAACCGTCGACGGGAAGATCCCGAGAAATACGAGGGCGCCGAGCACTTCCGGACTCGGGAGGCCGAGCCGCAGGACATGTCCGGCGTCAAAGAGCAGGAACAGGGGAAGAAACATCCCGAGACCGATGAGATTCTGCCAGGCAACGACGCTGAGCGAGCTGTAACCGGAGGGCAGGCGCCGCAGCACGATCGCGTACCCTACCGCCGCAAGCACAGCCCCGAACACCAATAGCACCCCCAACGCATCCGCCCCTCCCGCCTCTCCGTCTCCGAGCACCAGCACGAAGACGCCGCCGACGCTCAGGAGCGCACCGATCACGGTCGCGACCGTTATCCGTTCGCGCAACAGCAGAAACGCAAACACCGGAGTCACTACCGGAATCGTCGCGATGACAATGGCCGCCACAGCGGGGCTGGCGTACAAGAGGCCGGTGTTTTCGCTGAGAAAGTACAGAAACGGCTGAAACAACGCCACGGCGACCAGCAACCGCCAATCGCCCCTCGCCGGCCACTGCCAGTGCCCGACGATCCTCGTCACCGCGGGAATCCTCGACAGCACCGAGAGAGCGCCGAGCGAGATCAGGAGGCGAGAGACGATGATACTTACCGGACGAAGCTCGGTTAGCGACAGCGCCGTAAACACGAAGCTCAAGCCGAAGAACGCCATCGCAAGCACCAGCTGGAAATACACAACCGGTATGTGCGGTGTCTGCATATCAGATCTCGGTTCAGGACCTTCCACAGTATTGGGGCGCTGCATCTCCGGCTCTCCGCGCACGTAGCGGGTGTCTACAAAGTATCGTTGCGGTCCTCATCTTGTGCCACAAACCCCGTTAAGTGGCAAGTACCACCGGCGGCGCGGCGCGCGGCAGCGCTCTCGTGTTCGCGCCCGGGGGCCGGCCACTCGACTATTGCTGACTGCCAATGTATGGTATTATTGTTCGAACACTATCTCGGGGGTAGCACAATGCTTACCGACCAATTCTATCGGGACCTGCCGGAGCTCACCGGTTTCGAGGAGATCTTCGCGGCGGAAAACTACATGGACGTTCCGCGAGACTGGATAGTGATTGTCACCGACGTCGTACACTCCACCGACGCAATCTCCGAGGGCCGCTACAAACAGGTCAATATCGCCGGTGCGGTCGCGGTTGCCGTAGTCAGCAACGTCATCGGTAACCTGCGCTTCCCTTTCACCTTCGGGGGTGATGGAATAACCGCAGTGCTGCCGCCCGACACCGCCCACCGAGCCCTCGCCGGCCTTGCAGACCTGCAGGAGACCATCCGGATGAGTTTCGCGCTCGAGCTCCGCGTTGGGGCACTCACAGTCGGGGAAATTGCATCCAAAGGTTTCCCGATCCGAATCGCCAAGTTACGAGTCAGCGAGAAGTACACCCAAGCCGTTTTCGACGGCCCCGGGATCGCGCATGCCGAGGAGCTGATCAAGGACGGCGCGCCGACGGAACACCGCAGCCTGCCGGAGAACTCGCGCGTCAAGGCGAGCACGCAGGGCTTCAGCTGCCGCTGGCGCGAGATCCCCTCGAGTCTGGGTGAGATCGTGGCGCTAATCGTCGAGGCCCGCCAGGAGCAACCGGAGCGCCGCGCGGCAGCGGTGCGGGCTGTATTCGAGGCGATCCGTGAGTCGCTGGGCAGCGAAGAGCGCTACCACCCGGTCTCGAGCGGAGTGCAGCAAGCCGTGCGCCGTCTGCATGAGATCGACAACGAGGCCCGCGTGCACGCGCGCGGCCGGGGCGGGCTCCTGTTGGCGTTGCATCGCCTGTGGGTGCTGATACAGCTCGCCGCCGTCAACTTCGCCGTACGCTGGAACCTGCCGCTCCGCTACCACTATAAGACGCTCAACCAGATCCCGCTCGACAACGTCAATCATGCCGATTTTCGCAAGTACGACGGCCGGCTCAAGATGGTTCTCGCCTGTACCACTGAGGGCCGCACTGCACTGCAAGCCCGGCTCGACGCGCTTGAATCCGACGGTCTGATTGCCTACGGCATGCATGTTACCGACCACGCGCTGATCACCTGCGTCATGCATCTGCGCGCACCGGATGAAGTCCACTTCATCGACGGAGGCAACGGCGGCTATACGCTGGCCGCAGCAGAACTCAAGCAGAAGCTCGTAGCCGCGAACTGACGCAAGCCGCCTTCGCGACGGCCGCTCAGCGGTTCCCTACCCCCTACAGCTCCCGGAAGGACTCCTCAGCGGCGGCGATCGTTTGCTCGATCTCGCCCTCGCTATGCGCGGTAGACAGAAAGGCCGACTCGAACTGCGAGGGAGCCAAATACACTCCACGGCGCAGCATCTCGACGAAGAACCGTCCGAACCGTTCGGTATTGCTCGCGGAGGCGCCGGTGAGGTCATAGACCGGATCGCGACTGAAAAAGATCGTAAACATCGAGCCCACCCGCGTCGCATAGACCGGCACCCCGGCGTTCTCCGCCGCGCGCAACAGCCCCCAGCTCAGTTCCTCGGTGTGTTTGGACAGCCGGTCGTACACTCCGGGCTCCGAGAGCAGCGCGAGCGTTTCGTGCCCGGCGGCGACCGCAAGCGGGTTGCCCGACAATGTACCGGCCTGATAGACCGCGCCCTGCGGCGAAAGCAGCTCCATGATCTCGCTCCTGCCGCCGAACGCCCCGACCGGAAGACCTCCGCCGATGACCTTTCCCAGGCAGGTCAAGTCCGGCGTCACCCCATACAGCGTCTGCGCGCCTCCCCAGGCAACGCGAAATCCGGTCATGACCTCATCGAATATGAGCAGGCTTCCGAAGCGTTCGGTGATCGCGCGCACGCCTTCGAGGAACCCCTCACGCGGAGGAACGCATCCCATGTTCCCGGCCACCGGCTCCAGTATCACCGCCGCTATCTGCTCACCCTCGGCCTCGAACAACGCTTCCAGGGATTCGAGATCGTTATACGGACAGGTTCGTGTGGCTTCGGCCGCAGCCTTCGGCACGCCCGGACTGGTGGGCTCACCGTGCGTCAAAGCTCCGGAGCCGGCCTTGATCAGAAGCGCGTCCACGTGCCCGTGGTAGCAACCGTCGAACTTGACAATCACCTCGCGTTGGGTGTAAGCACGCGCCAGCCGCAGTGCACTCATCGTCGCCTCGGTACCGGAGCTCACCAGACGCAGCTGCTCAACCGATGGAACCGCGTCGATGATGACGCGGGCGAGCTCGGTCTCGAGCTCGGTAGGAGTTCCGAAACCGGTACCAAGGCGCGCGCGGCTTTGAATGGTCGCGACGACATCCGAATGGGCGTGCCCCAGAATCAAGGGCCCCCAGGAGAGCACATAGTCGATATAGCCGTTACCATCGGCGTCGTAGATGTATGCCCCGCGGCCGCGCTCCATGAAGATCGGGCTGACCGGAACCGACCTGAAGGCGCGTGCCGGACTGTTCACCCCGCCCGGGATACAGCGCCGAGCTTCCTCGAACAACTCCTGTGATCTATCCCAGTTCCGCATCGCTTCTCTCCTCGCAGAAATAGCGCATACTACTCTTCTTGAACTCACGAGTGCTGAAGAGCACTCGGTACGGATACGCGCCCACACGGGCGTTGATTTCCGCCACATGCGCCAGGCACTCCTCACGAGTACCGGCATGTACCATCGCATACAGATTATAAGGCCAGCGGTCGGCGGTTCGTCTACGGTAGCAGTGGGTCACCGCCTCGAATTGGGCCGCGCTGGTTCCGGCACGGTCACAGTCTTCATCGGGTATGCGCCACACCACCATGCCGTTGGCCGTTATCCCGACCCGGCGATGAGCCAGCACCGTGCTGATACGGCGCAGATACCCCAGCCGACGGTAGCGCGCGAGCTCAACGAGCAGCTCATCCTCCTCCAGCGCGGCCCCCGCACGCGCGCACTCGGCGGCGAGCGCCGCGAACGGCCGGGTAACCAGTGGGAGCTCGTTCTGAATCACCCGGATGATGGCCCGCTCACGCGCCTCCGGTCTCGCCGAAGCGCGGGCGGCTTCCGGAGCCGGTGAGCGCGACGGCCCGGCCGGCCCAAGCCGGAAGGCCACATTGATCTTATAGCGCCGCTCAATCGGAAGCTCGACCAGCTCGTGCACCCCGGCTTGACCGGATACCGCGGACACAATTTGTTCGATCAGCGCCCGATCCGGTGCAAGCAGCGTGAACCACAGGTTAAAGCGATTCTCACGCTCATAGCAGTGGGTTACCCCCGGATATGAGCCGACGTGCGCAGCCACGACCTGTATCGCCTCCGGCTTCACCACCGCCCCGCACAGCGTTCCGGTGTACCCGAGAGCGCGTGAATCCATGACCGCGCCGACGCGACGCAGCAGACCCGCGGCCTGCAGCCCGGAGAGGCGCTCGATCACCCCTTCCTCGCCGCCCGGAACACCGAGCTCGCGCGCAATCGCCGCGAACGGGCGGCTCTCGAGCGGAATGCCCTGCTGGGTGCGGTCGAGCAGGACGCGATCCCAGGCCGTGAGCTCCCCGGCCTCCTGATGACCCCCGCCGGCGTGTCCTTCGCTAATCTCGTCAGCCAACGCTTGTCTCCTCCACCGGCGCGCGGTACAGACACCACGGTTCCTCAGCCATGAAGTCTCCATGATAGTGAAGCGCTCGAGCTCGGCAGCCGCCGCAGCGCTTTCGAAACTCGCAGCTTCCGCAGCGGCCGCTGTACTCCTCGGTGCGCAAGCGCTTCAGCATCGGGCTGTCGCGCCAGATTACCTCGAACGGCTGCTCGCGCACGTTCCCCGCGCTGAGATTCATATACGCACAGGGTTGCACGTTCCCGCTGGGGCCGATGATGCAGTAGCTGGTACCCGCAAGACAGCCCTTGCTGAAGCGCGGCTTCTGGCCCCGCTGCAGCGCAATACGCATGAACTGGGGTGCGCAGGTCGGCTTGATCTCGATCGGAACGCTTTCGGCTTTGCGCATGAGTCTTTCGATCAGCTCCTCATACTCAGCCGCGCGCAGCGAGCTCTTCTCGATCTCCGCAGCACGCCCTGTGGGGACCAAAAAGAAGACGTGGAAGGCACGCGCTCGCTGCGCCGCCGCAAAATCGGCCATCGCGGGAATCTCCTCCCGATTCCAATCCATCACCGTGGTGTGAATCTGATACGCCAGGCCGACTTCGCGGCAGGCCTGCATGCCGGCCAACGCCTCGGTAAAGGCATTCTCATACCGGCGCAAGGCGTCGTGCTTGGCGGGATCAAGGCTATCCAGACTGATTCCGGCGGCGAGGCACCCGGCCGCTTTGAGCGCGCGCGCACGTTCCACACTCAGCAAGCTCCCGTTCGTACCGAGCACGGCGCGAAGGCCGCAAGCGGTGGCATGCGCGACCAGCTCTTCGAGATCGCTCCGCATCAGGCACTCGCCCCCGCTGAAGATCATGAGCTTGAATCCGGCGGCCGCGATGCCGTTGATCATGGTGCGCGCTTCGGCGGTAGTGAGCTCGCGCGGCGCAAGCGGCCCGGACTCGCGATAACAGTGGTCGCAATACATATTGCACTCGTTGGTTGTGTTCCAGGATACGATCATCGGTCGCTCTCCATGACCTCGGTTTCGTAATCGAGATAGCAGGCCGGGTCCGGGGCCCAGAAGTCACCGTGGGCGGCCTCGGCTCGCGAGCGCAGGTTTCCGTTGCAGATCTCAAGGTAACGGCATTCGGCGCAGCGCCCGCCGAGCAACGGTTTGCGGTCGCGCAGGCCGGCGAGCACCGGATGCTTTGCTTCGCTCCAAATCTGTGAGAAGCGGGTTTCGCGGATGTTTCCGAAGGTGTGGCCGGGCGTGAACTGGTCGGCATGCACGTTCCCGAGCCAGTCGACCTGGCCGATCGCGATACCGCTGCGGTTACCGCCGCTGCGCCGCAGGAGCTCAAACACCCGCTCGGCGCGTTCGGGATCGCTGCGCCGGAGCTTGTGGTACAGGTAGACCCCATCGCAGTGATTATCGACGGTTAGGACCTCACGCGGTGAGCCGTTGGCCGCCATGCGCTCGCACCAGGCGATAATGCGATCGAGCGCCGCGCGAATCTCAGCATGCGACGGCGCGGCCGCCATCATCTCCGCCCCCCTACCGGCGTAGGCCAGGTGATAGAAGCAGATGCGGGGAATGTTCTCCCGTTCAACCAGCGCGAATATCTCCTCGAGGTCGGTCAGGTTATCGCGGCTCATGGTAAAACGTAAGCCCACCTTCTGGCCGACCTCGCGGCAGTTTCTTATTCCGGTAAGAGCCTCCTGAAACGCGCCCTCACGGCCGCGGAACGCGTCGTTGCGAGCACCAATGCCGTCAAGACTGATGCCCACATAGCTCACCCCGAGCTCACAGAACTGCTCTGCCCGCCGGCGGGAGATCAGCGTGCCGTTGGTCGATATCGTGCAGCGAATACCGCGCTCGCGCGCGAATCCGACCAGGTGCGGCAGATCGCGCCGCAGCGTAGGCTCGCCGCCGGAGAACAACAGCACCGGCACGCGGTACTGTGCAAGGTCGTCGATGAAGGCTTCCGCCTCGGCGGTAGTGAGCTCCCCGGCCGCCGGCCCCCCGTCGGCAGCGCAGTAGCAGTGCTTGCAGAGCAGGTTGCAGGCGCGGGTGCAGTTCCAGACCACCACCGGCCCGTGCCCCGCGTGCGTGCCGCGGCGGGTCCGGCCGCTGTCATCGCTGTAGCGCAGCCGATCACCGTATGTCTCGGTGTCAAGCAGCAGCTTGCTCAGACTGATCATGCTCCGTCCCTTTCGTTGAAAGTAACCGTACCTGCCGGCGACGGGCCCGCGTCGCTTGCGTCTCCTGCGCCGGCGCCTCCCGGGCCCGCGCCTCCCCCGTCGGCCGCAAAATGCGCGATCAGCGCCTCGAGCAGCCCGCTCAGCGTGCTCTCTGCGGCCTCGACTCTCGGCGGAAGCCCCACCTCGCGCGCCGTGGCGCTGGTAAGCGGGCCGATCGATGCGATCGCTGACTGCGAGCACAGCTCGGCAAGCTCTGCCGCCGGGAACTCAGCCGCGAAGCTCCGCACCGCCGAGGAGCTTGTGAAGGTGATCGCATCGATGCGCTTCTCCTCGAGCAGCCGCTGCAGTCTTTCGCGCACGCCGGATACCGGCACGCTGCGGTAGGCGTTTACTTCCTCAACCCGCGCGCCATGCGTTGCCAAGGCGTCGGCTATCTCGAGGCTACGGCTCGCGCCCCACCATGCCGCGCCGCGCGGGAGCAGGTAGCGGCGGCCGCTCGGGGCGCGCGCCGGTTCACGTTCCAACAGCGAGGCGAGGTCATGGTTGCGCGGGTTGACGTCGGCCTCGATACCGCGCTGCTTCAGGGCTTCGACGGTGCGCGAACCAAGCGCCCATAACTCTAGGCCGGCCAGGGCGCGCGCATCGAGCCGGTGTACGGTTCTCAGCCGCTCAAAGCACGCCTCGACGGCATTCACGCTTACAAACACGACCGCATCATACCCCTTGAGGTTGCTCAGTGCGGCGTCGAGGGCACCGGGATCCTCGGGCGGCGCGGTCTCGATCACAGGAACCTCTATGGGGTAGGCGCCGCAGTTTCGCAGGAGCCGCGCAAGCTCCCCGGCATGCGCCTGCGCGCGGGTTACAACCACCCGCCGTCCGGCGAGCGGACGCTCGGGTAGCCAGGCAAGCTCATGCGCCAGAGCAGCCACCTTTCCAACCACCACAATAGCCGGGCTGCCGAGCCCGGCGTGCTGCACGCGCGCGCCGATGCTTGCAAGCGTGGCCACCACGCTGCGCTGCTCCGGGTGCGTGCCGTTCTCGATCACCGCCACCGGCGTGTCGGCTGCGCGGCCATGCGCGATCAGTGTCTCCGCGATCGCGCTCAATCGCGCCATACCCATCAGGATGACGAGCGTCTCCTCGCCGGCCGCCAGTCGCTGCCAATCAACCTGCGAGTCCGGCTTCGCGGGATCTTCGTGCCCGGTCACGATCGTGACTCCGGGCGCGAGGCCACGGTGGGTCACCGGTATGCCGGCGTACGCCGGCGCGGCGATCGCGGAGGTGATCCCGGGCACGATCTCGCACTGCAGTCCGGCCGCCCGCGCCGCAAGCGCCTCCTCGCCCCCACGTCCGAACACGAACGGATCGCCGCCTTTAAGCCGCACTACCGTCTCGCCGCGCCGGGCGCGCGCTATCAGCAGCGCGTTGATCTCCTCCTGCGGGACCGCATGCCGGTCGGGACGTTTGCCGACGAACACGAGCTCAGCCTTCGTGGCGTGCTCGAGCACTCGGTTGTCGAGCAGGCGATCGTACAATACCGCGTCAGCCTGCTGCAGCGTTTCCACCGCGCGGCAGGTCAACAGCCCCGGATCGCCCGGCCCGGCCCCCACCAAGTAGATAACGCCGCTGTCCATTCGCACCTCGTTCATGCAGAGTCGTGAGCGCGGTCGGCACCGGCCGCTTGGTCCGCGCCGGATTCCCTGTCCACGCCAGATGCTGCCTCCGTGCCGGATACTCGCTCCGTACCGGATGCCCTGTCCGCGCCGGCCGCCGGGCCGTCCCGGTGCCCGGTTTCAGCCTCGAGCCGCAGACCAAATAGCTCGCACGCGATCTCGGCATACAAGCGCCCTTCGCCGACCGCTGTCTGCTGTTTGAGTCGGCTGATCGGCGCATTAACCAACTGCCTGACGATGCTGTCGCCCATCTCACGCAGTACGCGGTGCTCACGCGCCCCCAGTCCGTCGTCGAGGCGATTGATCGCGCGCTGCAACTCACGCTCGAGCACCTCGCGGCCGCGGCGTTGCAGCGCGGAGACGGTCGGCACCACGTAGCGGGCTTCAAGCCACTCCAGGAACTCCGGCAGGGCCGCGTCGACGATCTCGGCGGCCTGCTCGAGGTGCCCCGCCCGCGTCCGCCGGTTTTCCGCGGCGATGGTTCTGAGGCTGTCAATTCGGTACACCCTGACGCCCTCGAGATTCTCAGCGGCGGGCTCTACGTCGCGCGGAAGCCCGAGGTCGATAATCACAAACTGCTCGTCACCGCGATACTGGCTGACGGTGTACAGTGTCTCGGCGTCGACCAGCCACGTTGGAGCAGCGGTAGCGGTAATCAGCGCGTCCGCCGACTGCAGCTGTTCGCCGAGCGTATCGAGCGCGGCCGTCTCGAGCACGGCGGTCTCGAGCGCACCGCCTTGCGTCTGTCGCTTCCGGGCGACACCTTCGACGAGCGCCCGCGCTTTCTCTATCGAGCGGTTGACGACCGTGACGCGAGCGGCACACCGCGCGGTAAGATTCTCGACCGCGAGACGCGCCATCTCTGCGGCACCCAGTACCACCACGTGCCGGCCATGCAGCCCGCCCAGCTCAGCGGTGCAGAGCTCCACCGCAAGCGAGCTCAGCGAGGTGGGATGCCTGCCGATCCCGGTTTCAGAGCGCACCCGCTTGCCGG
>PUNW01000011.1 GCA_003552665.1 Spirochaetaceae bacterium
AGGAGCTCGATGAAGAGCGCGAATACGAGGTCTACACCGTGCCGCAGACGCTCTCGATCCGGACCTTCGGAGCGCTGATCAAACACGGGCTGCAATCATTGCCGGTGCTCCGCAGTCTGCCGGTCAAGCTCGAGCTGCACCCCGACGGCTTCATCGTCCGGCTGGCGAACCGCCGTTTTCGGCTGCCGAACGCGGTCGAGCGTTACCGGGCGTTCGGAGACCTCCTGCGCCGCGGCATACGAATCAGAGAACAGTTCATGGGTACCGGCTACAACCCCCGAATCCGTCTGGTCCCGGATTTCGGCTCCACACTCTATCTCGCGACCCAAACCGGAGCGGCACCGCAGGGCTCATCCCATACGACAAACGCCGGGCAGCCCCCGCAAGATTTCTCTTGCCGCTGACCGGGATCTGAGCTACACTCGGGCGATCATGAACGAACGCAGCAGGCTCGTCGACACCTTCAGGGCGAAGTTTACCCACGCACCGTACGCCGAGGTGCGCTCACCGCTCCGCGTCTGCCCGCTCGGTGCGCACGTCGACCATCAGGATGGGATTGTGACCGGGATGGCGCTCACCGAGAGCGTCTATCTCCTCTTCAGCTCCAACGATGACGGTTATATCCGCGTGCAGAGTATGGATTTTCCGGACGAGGAGTATTTTCACCTCGACCACGTGCCGGATATGATGCCGGCCTTCTGGGGCAATTACCTGCGCGGCGCGGTGCTCTCGCTGCAGCGCTCCTACAAGCTGCGCCATGGAATCAACGCCGTGGTCCGCGGGCGCTTGCCGATCGGCGGGCTTTCGTCCTCGGCTGCGGTAACCACCGCCTACCTGATGGCGCTCTGCGCGGTGAACGATTTATCGATCGAGCCGACCGCATTGATCCAGTACAGTCACTGGGTGGAGCGCGAGTTCATCGGGCTGAACAACGGTATCCTCGATCAGTCCGCCAACATCCTGAGCCTCGATGGCCATCTGATGCGGATGGATTGCCGGACCGGCGAGTTCCAGATGGTCCCCAGATCGGAGAACCTGCCCGAGTTCGAGGTGCTCATCGTCTACTCAGGGATCAGCACGACCCTCATTCAGACCGACTACAACAACAGAGTCGACGAATGCAAAGTCGCCGCATGGCTGCTGCAGGAGCTCACCGGCCGGCCGGTGAGCCCCTTCCGCGAGGTGAAGCTGCGCGATATCCCGGCCGAAGCCTACCACGAGCACCGCTCGCACCTCCCGGGACGCTTCAGACGCCGCGCCGACCACTTCTTCTCGGAGCTCGATCGCGTCGAGGCCGGGGTCCGCGCCTGGACCCACGGCGATATCGAGCTGTTCGGCCGCTGCATGTTCGAATCAGGGGCAAGCTCGATCGAGCAGTACGAAAGCGGGTGCCCTGAGCTGACCACCATCTATAACATCCTGCGTGAAACCGACGGGGTGCACGGCGCGCGCTTCAGCGGCGCGGGGTATCGCGGCTGCTGCATCGGATTGGTTGAGCCCGGCGCGCGTGAGACGATCAAGCAGCGAATCGACGAGATCTATCCGGCGGCGCATCCGGAGTACCGCGATGTCTACCGCGTGTTTTTCTCCAACACTGCCGACGGGGCGCGGGTTGATGCGCTATGACGGCAGTGGTTCTCGCGGCGGGGTATGCAACACGGCTATACCCGCTCACGCGCGATACAGCAAAGCCGCTGCTCGAGGTTGCCGGGCGCACCATTCTCGACCGCATCGTCGACAACCTCGCCCGCGTCCCGAGCCTCACGGCGATCGTGGTGGTCAGTAACGCACGCTTTCACTCTCAGTTCGAAGACTGGGCGGCCCGGCGCTCGGCCACGCTGCCGCTGCCGGTCAGCGTGCTCAACGACGGCTCAACCGCGAACGAGAACCGCCTGGGAGCGCTTGCCGACCTGCGGTTCGCAGTGCGCGAATGCAACCTTGCGTCCGACGCGCTCGTAGTCGCGGGCGACAACCTGTATGATTTCGAGCTTGCTGAGCTCGCGGCTTTCTTCGAAGATGTCAAAGCGGACTGCATCACCGCAGGCTATCTCGCTGAGGTCGCACAGCTACGCCGCACCGGCGTAGCCGAGATAGCTGCCGACGGCCGCGTCCTCACGTTCGAGGAGAAGCCTTCGAATCCGCGGTCGAACTGGGGGGTGCCCCCGCTGTACTGCTACAGGGCTGCGACGCTGCATGAGCCGCTTGAGGAGTTTTTGAGCTCCGGTGCCAATGCCGACGCGCCGGGCTCGTTCGTCCCCTGGCTGCTTGACCGCGGTCCTGTCTATGCCTACCGGTTCACCGTTCCTCGGTACGACATTGGAACCCTTGAGAGCTACGCCGAGGTCGACCGCATCTTCGCCGAGCGCGAGGGTGCTCGCTCGTCACAGCCTCACTGACAACCGGCGGCACTCCCCTGTGGGACCGGCCGGCGGCACTCGTGGTGACCGGCACTCCCGAAGAAAGCGGACTCCCGAAGAAAGCGGCGCGAAGCTCGGCTTTGTGAACCGCCGTATCTCTGCGCTATAGTTGGTACCGCGTAGCCATGATTGCCCCTCCGTACCATTTGACCGGCTCCGCCCGTCGGCCCGCGTGCCGCGGGCGTGAGCGCTCGGTCATCGTCAGAACTGTGACCGTTGCGACTCTGGGTACAATCATCCTCGGCCTGACGGCGGCACTCGCCGCCTGCAACGGTCCCGGAGCCCGCGCCGAGCCCGATACGCACCGGGACGAGCACGAGCCCGTACTCGAGCTCAGCTCTCCCGAGGTCACCACCCCCAACGCTCCCGAGCTAGAGCACCGTGAGCTCGTTCGGGTTCCCGGGGGGCCGTTTTACCAGGAGTCGACAAACGGCGCGAGCTTCGAGCATACGCTTTCGGACTTCGAGATCGCGAAGTACGCGGTAACCTACGAGCTATGGTACGAGGTTCGAAGCTGGGCCGAAGAGCGTGATCCCCCATACCAGTTCGCCAATCCCGGCCGCGAAGGCAGTGACGGGGTAGACGGCGCCTCGCCGACCGACCGCAGGCACCAGCCCGCCACGCGCATCAACTGGTTCGACGCCGTGGTCTGGCTGAACGCCTACAGCGAGCTCAACGAGCTTACGCCGGTATACCGGATCGAGGATGAACCGGTGCGCGATGCCACGCGCGCCGATCGCGAACAGACAGTCGCCGACTGGGACGCCGACGGGTTCCGTCTACCGACCGAGGGTGAGTGGCAGTACGCGGCGAGCTGGCGCGGGGAAGCGAACGGCGACGGCGGCCGAAACGCTGAGCTCCGCGAGTTCTCCGGCCGCTTCTGGACCCCGCCGACATGGGCCTCAGGGGCCGCCGGTGGCCATCTTGATTCCGAAGCTACCGGGGCGGTCGCGTGGTACATGGAGAATACCGATGAGAACAACGGCACCACTCAGCCGGTTGGAACCCGCGAGCCGAACCAGCTTGGCCTCTACGATATGAGCGGAAACACCTGGGAGTGGACCTGGGACTGGTATGCTGCATACCCCGATCAGCCGCAGACCGACTACCGGGGGCCGGATGCGCCGCCGGAAAACGACGGGCCGTACCGTGTGCTGCGCGGCGCAAGCGTGGGGGGAGCTGCGGTACTGCTGCAGGTAGGCTATCGTATTGGATTCGCCCCCGCCAACGCCGATTTCAGCGGTGGTATTCGCCCCGCCCGCAACCTCAGATAGCCGAAACACGTCCTCCCCCGCTGCCCCGCTGCCCACTGTCCAGGGCCCACTGTCCGCTCCCCGGCTGGCCACCACCCAGCGCCAGCTGTCCACTACCCTGCGTCCTCCACCCTCCGTCCTTCACCCGCTGCTTTCCACCCGCCCTATTACGAAATTGTAAAAATTGCTTAGTAAAAAACTTGAATTTAATCTTCTGAAGCTGTACAGTTGGTCTGAGATTATGGTGGAAGCGAAAAGACGCCGCCACATAGTCCGTTTTATGCTGGTGCTTGCAGGCCTAGCCATGGTTCCCACCGCGGTTCCGGCCCAGTCCAGTGAGTTTCTCGATCGCATCCTCGCCGAGGACGAGCTGCGGTTGGGAAGTGCGCTCTACTTGGCAATCACCGCCGGCTACGCTCTTCAGGATCAAGGTTACGATGTCGATGTAGTCACTTCTCTGCGGCGCGTTCAACAGCGCGTAGATCTTGATTCGGAGGCCCCTCTCACCCTCGGGCAATACGCCTTCATTCTGCAGGAGTTCTTCGACCTCCCGTTGGGAATCCTCTCCCGCGTGATTCCCGGCCCACGCTACGCAACTCGCGATCTTGCGCATGCCGACATCATTCGCGGCCGTGCCTACCCCTCTATGCCGCTGAGCGGCCGACGAGGGCTCCGCATCATCGGCCGCGCGCTTGCATACATGGAAGGGGATCTGTAAATGCGGCATTTGACAGTCAAGCTTCTCGCGCTGGCAGGTTGCTTGTTCATAACTGTTGCGCCGGCCTGGGCCCAACAGTTCGACTGGGGCGGAACGCTCGACTCAGCCACAAACCTGCGCGCCGACCCTGACCGTGACGAGGCTGAGTTCGAGCAGGGCCTGCGCTCGGCCTTATGGGCCGAGCTGTTCGCCGAGTTTCGCGAGGAGCGCAGGCTGCGCATCACCGGTGAGGGAAGCTACCGCTTCACCTACGACCAGCAAGGCAACACAGACCCTGAGCATGTTCTCAATCTCGATATGCTGAGGCTTCGCAGTCGTTTTCCGCTGCTGTTTGGTCCGGGGACCGCCTTCGAGCTCACCGCCGGCCGCTTCGGTTTCGCCGATCCCACCGGTTATATCTGGAATCATCCCGGAGACGGCCTGCAGGTAGACCTGCGCTTTCTGCGCTGGCGGCTGCGGCTTGCCGGGGCCTACACCGGCCTGCTTCTGAACTCCGTCTCGGATATACGCATGACCGATACCGATATCCTCGAAGAGGACGATACCGACGAGACCTTCGGCCCCCGGCGGGCAATCGCTTCGGCACAGCTGGAGTTCCCGGAGCTGATCGGCCGCCAGACCGCCTCGCTCTTCTCCGTCCTGCAGTTCGACCTCCGCGACGCTGCTACCGATGAAAGCACCTTGAACACACAGTACTTCGGCGCCAATGCGGAGGGTCCGATCGAGCCGGTACGCGGCTTGTACTACAATCTCTTCGGAGTGTTGGGCGTCGGAACACTCGACCCGGCCGGTGCCGACGAGGCCGACATCACCAGCGGCGTTTACGGCGGAGCCCTTCGCCTGTTCCGCCGAGAGTGGCGCTACTCCCGCATAGCCGCCGAGTGGGTTCACGCATCAGGCGGCGATGCCCTGGACGTGTTCGTCCCGATCAACGCGCCGGCAACCGGTTTCGCCTTCAGCCCGCCGCTGCAGGACCTGATGCGCCCAAGCCTTTCATACTCGCTGCGTCCCTTCGCCGATTCGCCTGATGCCGTCGCGGCGAGCTTTCGAAGCCAACTGGCGGCACGCGGCTATTTCCGCTCCACAACCGAAGAAGACGCTGCCTTTGACGCCCAAAACGGCGCCCGCTATGCCGGGGCTGAAACCGAGCTGGAGCTGGTCCTACGCCCCACCGCCGACCTTGGCCTGGCGTTTACCAACGCGGTGTTTTTTCCGAATGACGATCTGTTCGACGACGGCGACCCGTGGTATCGCGGCCGTTTCGAGCTCTCGGTGGCGTTCTGATATACGAGAACGCAGGAGGAGACTGTGATGAAACCGATACTCCCACAGGCACACAAGCTAGCCGCCGTGCTGTTGATGGTATCACCGGCCCTTTCGGCTGTCGCCGAGCAGCCGGTGATCACGGTGCTCGAGACTTCCGGCACGGTGGAGATCCGCGAGCCCGATCAGGACTGGCGCGCGGCACAGGTAGACGAAGAGCTGCCCCTCGGCGCGACGATCTCCACCGGTTTCGGGGCGAGCGCCCTTTTGCAGGCCGGCAGCGCTGAACTCGATGTCGACCAGCTCACGCGTATGCGGATCGACGAGCTCATCCAGGAGGAAGGCATTGAGCGCAGCGAGCTTCACCTCGAGGTGGGGCGCGTTGACGCCGAAGTTGACCCGGTTGAGGACGTTCAGCCCGACTTCGAGCTCAGCAGCCCCGTAGCGACCGCGGCGGTACGCGGCACAAGCTTTCGTTTCGACGGCCATCGGCTGGAGGTCCGCCAGGGGCGCGTGCGGCTTCTCAACCGCGCCGGGCACTGGGTCACGGTCGGCATCGGCGAAACCAGCAGGTCAGACGGCGACGCCGAAGCCAGCCGGCCCTCGGACGAAGCTGAGCGCGAGTTCACAACAAGCGCCTATACCCCCGCAGCCGAAGAGCGCGTATCCGGAGGTGTAGAGCGCACCGTTCAAACCGTGCGTACCGGTACTGTCGTTATTGACTGGAACATAGTCGACGAGCCACTGGACTGACAGAGAGAGGTGCTACCCATGAACGCCAGAGCAAACGTAAACTCACGCCGCGTCGCGATTGCCGCCATGAGCATTGCGCTTGCAGCCGCGCTGATGATCGCCGGCTGCCAATGGCGCCCCGAGACCGCCGAGGAGAAAACCGGCGCCCTCAACATCAGCACCCTTGGCCTGGACGACGACGCCGAAATCCGCGTGCGGTTCTACCATGCGGATGATGATGTGGGTCAGTTCATTGACCCGGACTATCAGCCGGACCAGGATTCAGTACAAGCCCTTGAAGGTGAGTTCGGTGGTGTTGCGTATCCTGAAGGCTTGCCCGGCGCTGAAGCAGTGGATGGAAGAGCAGGCCTTGTTTTTGAAGTGACCGGGAGCGCAGGTTCAATTACCATCGCAGGAGTTCCCGCTAACACACCTCTCAATGTACTCGTGGAGCGCCAAGGAGCTGAGGATGACAGACTGAACGAACTAATTATTCAGCACTGGGAAACACCTGCAGTGGAGGTCGATTATACTACAGGCGTCTCCTATGTGTCTCATATTGGTGTTTCGGAGGATACGATAGAACTCGATGCCGACGAGGACGGTGAGCTCCACGTATCACTAGCGCGCGCAGCGCTATCGACAGTCCACCTGCCGGAAGCTCAACCCTTCGGTGCCACCTTCGAAATCGTGGCAGTGCCGCTGGACAACGATCTGAATCTGGAGCAACTGGAACAGCTTGGGGAAGATGACGGAGACTTAACAGCTGAGGATGTTGAGTTAATAAACAACTGGTACGAGCAGGAGGTAAGAGGTCGCGACGATGTGCACGTTTTGAGACCAGCCCTCGACGCAGGCAACGAACCGCGTGAGGGGTTCGAAGGCTCGGTCTTCGGCATGCTTACCGGGCGAAACGTGCAAATAATCACAACCGACTACGATGGGGAACGCCTCCCGGACTACGCGTTTGGGGAGTTGGAGAACTCCGATATCATGGGCTGGATGCAAGTGTATCGTCCAATCATGCTTAGTCCGGGTGAAGAACGGGCTATAGAGGAGCCGTTAGTCGAGTTGACCATTTCGGCGGAAGACCCGTAAGAGGTACGTCTAAGAATTCGGGCGAATGGACCTACAGGGTTGAGCGCAGGTGTCAGGTAGTGGAGTGAGATCGTTTGAAACATCTCCTTACTCATAATGCCCTCATTAGTCAACGACCGGTCACGTCGTGTCCTAGAGATCTGAATACAAGCCACGGCAAGCAAAAGGGTAGCCCCCGGTGGCCGATAACGGTCCGATCACAGGAGGACATACGATGAGGTTCACACAGCCGAAGATTTCACAAAGTGCAATCTCTTTAAGCCTTATAGGGTTACTGGCAAGTGCCGCAGGATTGGCCATGTCCGCCTGCCAATGGCGGCCCGAGGCTGCAGACGATGAGACAGGAGCTCTAACCATCAGCACTCTCGGCCTCGACGATGAGGCCGAAGTCCGTGTCCGATTCTACCATACGGATGATGACGTAGGCCGGTTCATCGAAGCCGATCCGGGGACCGGAGAGGTTGCCTATGAAGGAGAGTTGCCTGACCCGACCGAGATAGGTGGGCGCACGGAGTTCACTTTTGAAGCAGGTGGAACCGAAGGAAATATAACAGTCACGAGTATTCCTGCAAATACCCCGCTAGATGTGATAATCGAACGGCTGGGGCCGCACAACACTAGACTGAACTCGCTTTTCGCTGAAAGTGACGGACAACTGGATTATGACCGTGACGCGATGTTCATGACACACGCAGCAGTCGGGCAAGACTCCGTTGAAGTAGCTGTCGGGGAGACAATTAGACAAGAGTTGGAACTTGGACTAACTGCATTATCAACGGTCGACGTCCTAGTCGATGACTTACCACTTGAAATCGCCTTTGTGGAACTAGTCGCGGTTCCGAGCGACAATGCTCTGGACCTCTCAGCCCTAGACGGGACTGATCCAACTCTTGCGGATCTTAACGATTGGTACGAGAACGAGGTGCGCGGACGCACAGACGTCACCGTGATTAGACCAAGACTGACAGAGGAGGAACCACGCGAAGATGTTGTCATACAGTTCAATGACCCGGTAATCGCGCCTCTCGACGCGGTTCTCCCAAAACGCAGAATGCAACTGCTCGTAACCGACTATGGAGGAGAACGTCTTGCAGGGGCGGCATTTGGTGACAATGAGCTAGCAACTCCCCTCTTTGCAATCTCTTCCCCGTTTACAGTTCAGCCGGGCGAACAACACACCATTGACCTGACGCGATACACCATTTTTTCGTGACATGACGAGTTCTGAGTCGTGACTTCCCACACCACCATTGACCCTCGCGCGGACCAGGGCGTACAATAACTGAAAAATCGTCAAGGGGTGCGGAATGGAGTATCGACTGCTTGGCCGGAACACAGGGCTGAAGGTGAGCGAGCTGTGCCTGGGGGCGATGACGTTCGGCCGTGAGACCAGCGAGAAGGACAGCTACGCGATCCTGGATGCATTTGCCGAAGCCGGAGGCAACTTCATCGATACCGCCGATGTGTATTCGCGCGGCGAGTCGGAGCGCATCCTGGGTGCGTGGCTTTCAAATCAGAATCGGGACGATTTTGTCGTCGCCACGAAAGTGCGCTACCCCATGGGTGAGGGGCCGAACGACACCGGGCTCTCGCGCAAGCACATCATCACGGGCGTAGAGCGCAGCCTGGAGCGGCTGAATGTAGAGTATATCGACCTCTACCAGGTGCACGGCTGGGACCCGCTCACGCCGATCACCGAGATCCTGCGCACGCTCAACGATCTGGTTCGCCAGGGGCTGGTGCATCACATCGGGGCGAGTAACTTCAAGGGGTGGCAGCTGCAGAAGGCGCTCGATATCTCACGCGAGCATAACTGGGAACCGTTCGTGTCCCTGCAACCGCAGTATAACCTGCTCGCGCGGGCCACCGAGTGGGAGCTCCTCGACGTATGCCGGACCGAAGGGCTGGGAGTGATCCCGTGGAGCCCACTGCGCGGGGGCTGGCTGAGCGGTAAGTTCAAACGAGGCATGGAAGCGCCGCCGCCGGACA
>PUNW01000389.1 GCA_003552665.1 Spirochaetaceae bacterium
CCAGTACCAGGTGCGGCTCAACGACCGCACCTACACCGTCGAGATCTCGCAGGGGCGTGCCAGGGTGAACGGGCGCAACTACGAGCTCGCGGTGCAGCCGGTGGAGCCCGGCGACGGTTCGTCCGCCTCACCACCGCAAGCGGCAGGTCCCCAAGCCGCAGGCCCTCAAGCGGCTGCACAGCCGGCGGCGGCGTCCGGGGGCGCACCCCAGAAGACCGCCACCGAATCGGTCGGTGTGGAGGCGCCGATGGCCGGACTCGTGCTTCGCATCGGCGTTGCCGCAGGACATGAGGTCAACGCCGGCGACCAACTCCTGGTGCTCGAAGCGATGAAGATGGAAGCACCGGTTACGGCGCCGATCACGGGGCGAGTCAGCGAGATCCTCGTCAACACCGGCGACAACGTCGAAAGCGGACGCGTGCTGCTGCGGATCGAGGGCTAGCCGCGATGCCGTTGAACCGTTTTCTCGTCGAGCTCTGGCATGAGACCGGAGTAGCGTCGGTCACGACCGGTCAGGTCGTCATGATTTTCGTCTCGTTCCTGCTGATCTACCTAGCGATCCGCAAGCAGTTCGAGCCGTTGCTGTTGCTGCCGATCGGGTTCGGAGGCCTGCTCGCCAACGTCCCCGCGGCCGAGATCTCTGAGGTGAGCCGCTCCTTCGTGCGCCCCGAAACCCTGGAGGTGATCACCGATTTCGGCGGCTTTTTAGGGCAGATCTACGGGTTCGGGATCGACAACGGCCTGTTTCCGTTGCTCATCTTCGTCGGGATCGGCGCGCTGACCGACTTCGGACCGTTGATCGCCAACCCGAAATCGGCGCTGCTCGGAGCGGCAGCCCAGGTCGGGATCTTCGGCACGCTGATCGGCGCTGCGCTTATGACAACCTACCTTGGGTTCGAGTTCACACTTGCCGATGCCGGCTCAATTGCGATCATCGGAGGCGCCGACGGTCCTACCGCAATCTTCGTCGCATCGCAGCTATCGCCGGACTACCTCGGAGCTATTGCGGTGGCGGCGTACTCGTATATGGCCCTGGTGCCGATCATCCAGCCGCCGATCGCCAAGGCGCTGACCACACCGGAAGAACGGCGCATTCGTATGCACCAGCTGCGCGAGGTAACCAAGCTCGAGCGCATTCTGTTCCCGATCGCGGCGCTGACGCTGTGTCTGGTCCTGCTGCCGAGCGCTACACCGCTGATCGGAGCGCTGATGTTCGGCAACCTCCTGCGCGAAAGCGGCGTCACCGACCGGCTCGCTTCCGCCGCCGGTAACGAGCTTATCAACATCGTCACGATCCTCCTGGGACTCGCGATCGGGTCAAAACTGGCCGCGGCGGAGTTCCTGCGCCCCGACACACTGGCGATCGTAGTGCTCGGTCTGGTTGCGTTCGCAATCGGAACCGCTACCGGCGTGTTGCTCGCGAAGCTCCTCAATGCGGTGTCGCGCACTAAGGTCAACCCCTTGATCGGGGCGGCCGGTGTGTCCGCGGTTCCGATGGCCGCCCGCGTCGCCCACCGGCTGGGCGCCGAGGAAGATCCGAGCAACCATCTCTTGATGCACGCGATGGGCCCGAACGTAGCCGGCGTAATCGGGTCGGCGGTCGCGGCGGGGGTACTGTTGACCGTGATTCCGATCGTAGGATAACACCGCGCCGGCGAGGGCGCGATCAAGGGTACTACGACATCTACCACGCTACGAGGAGAGCTGCCGCTCATGTATCGCCGACACAATCCGGGCGGCAACCTCCTCAGGCGTATACGGCTCGGTATCTATTATCAGGTCGACAAACTCATAGTCGTTATTGTCGATTCCGTATAGCTTGAGATAGCGTCCGCGGTCGCGCTCATCGCGCGCGCGAGTGTAAGCCAGGACGTCTTCGTACCGGCCGCCCTCGCGCCGATGGATCCGCGCGGCGCGGACCTCAAGCGGCGCGGTAAGATACACCTTGAGGTCGGCGTCGTCCAGCAACCACACCGCCAGGCGTGAACCCAGCACGCACGGCCCCTCACGGGCGAGCTCCACCTGCCGGCGGTCAAGGTAACGATCCCACGAGGGGTCATCCTCGGCCATCCGGCACAAGGTCTTGAAATCGATGTTGCGTTCCTCGGCGATGGTGTGGAAGGTGTAGTTCACCAACCGTAACCCCAGCTGTTCGGCCACCATGCGACTCACGGTTGAGTTTCCACACCCGCTCTTGCCCGAGATTGCGATCCGCACATGCAGCTCCGTTTTCACTCAAGATTCCGCGCCTGCTCGCGCAGATTCTCGATAGCGTCTTTGATCTCGATTGTCCGTTGCGAGATACCGCTAAGATAGCTTTTTGAGGCGATCGTGTTAGCCTCCCGGTTGAGCTCCTGGCAGACAAAATCGAGTTTCTTGCCGAGCACTCCGCCGGCATCGAGCGTCCCGAGGAACGTGGATATGTGACTGCGCAGCCGCGCAAGCTCCTCGTTGATCGAATAGCGCACGAGCAAGGCCGCCACCTCGTTGTAGGCGCGCCCTTCGTCAAGCGTTTCGCCGAGCAGCTCCCGAAAGCGCGTCAGCACCGTCGATTGGATCTCCTCCTGAAGACGCGGCGCCTCGTCTTCAATCGCCTGCACCGCCCGTTCGATGCGCTCCATTTGGCGACGAAGGTCCGCCTCCATCGCCTCGCCCTCCTGCTTTCGCACCGTATCGAACTCCTCGAGCGCCTCGGTCAAGACGGGCGTGAGCTTCTCGAGAAATGCGTTCGGATCTCGATCCCGTTCGATCTGAAACAGCCCCTCGAACTGCATGAGCTCGTTCAAGCCGAACTCCGGCAGGATCCCGGCTGCTGATGCCAGCGAGCGCAACGCCGCCGCGTACCGTTCGGCGTTCGCGTGATCAACCCTCACCTCCAGGTCGGCACCCAACTCGCGCAATCGTACGGTGAGCTCGACACGGCCGCGCGACACGTACCCTGCCACGAGCGCCCGCAGCTCCTGTTCCAGAGAGCCGAGATACGAAGGCAGGTTCATCTGAACATCCAAGTAGCGGTTGTTGTAGCCTTTCAGCTCGACCATCAACTCGATGGTCTCATCCTGGTGTTCCCGGACCGCAAAACCGGTCATGCTCTTCATGCTATCCCCCGCGGTGTGATCTTGTTTGGTTGTCTGATTTCGGGTCGTTTTTCAGATTCTGCAGCACTGCGCGTCCCAGCCGCCAGTTGTCTCCGGCTCCCATCGTAACCAGTATGTCGCCCGGCTCGAGCAGCGAGAGCACCAGCGGGACCGCCTCCAGCACTTCGCGGCGGTACTCTACCCGCCCCGGATGGGCCGCGCGAACCTTGTGGTAAAGATCCTTGCCGCTGATCTTGCCGTCAAAGCGTTCACGGGCCGAAGCATAGATCCTGTGCAGAATGACGACGTCAGCCTCGCCGAAAGCCCCGGCGAACTCCTCGAGCAACGCCGCGGTACGCGTGTAGGTGTGTGACATGAAGTCGACGATCAAGCGGCGGCCGGGATAGAACTCGCGCAACCCGGCTAGCGTCAGGCGGATCGCGGTAGGGTGATGCGCGTAATCGTCGATTACTGTAACGCCCCCGGCCTCGCCTACGAGCTCGCTGCGCCGGGCACTGCCGCGAAAGGCGCGCAACGCCCCGGGAGCGCCGGCATGAACCGCTGCACGCGCCTCGTTCCCCAGCCGCTCGGCCAGCGTCGCAACTGCCGCCAGGGCCGCAGCAGTGTTGAGCGCGTTATGCCGTCCCGGAACCCGCAGCTCGTAGCGCTCGTTCGCGCTCGGCCCGGCCGGCGCGCCCGGTGCGGCCGGGTCTCCGATCCGGAACCCGAGCACACCGTCGCTGACTGCGACATCCCGTACTGTGTACGGTCCGCAAGCACTCTCGCCGTATGCAAGCACGCGAAGCTCCGGGCGCTCGGCCCCGATTCGTCCGGCCACATCGACCGCCCCGGCGTCATCGGCGCAGTACACCAGCACTCCGTCGCCCGGCAAGCGTCGTCCGAGCTCCACGAACGCGTCGCGGATATCCGCGTAGTCCGTGAAATAGTCGAGGTGGTCGGGCTCAACGTTTGTTACCACCAGAACGTCGGGATGAAACGACAGGAAGTGGCGCTTGTATTCGCAGGTTTCGGCGATAAAGAACCGCTCGCCCCCGACATATACCCCGCTGTCTTCCAGCGACGGGACAACGCTTCCCACCAATGCCGACCCCGGAAGCCCGAGCTCGCGCACCAGCGTCGCCGCCAGCGCTGCGGTTGAAGTCTTGCCGTGGACGCCCGCGATCGCAGCCGAAGGCCGCCCGGCCGAGAACACCCCGAGCGCCTCGGTGTAGGTAAGCAGGGGAAGGCCGCGCCGGCGCGCTTCGGTGAGCTCCGGATGCGTATCCGGATCGTAGGCCGCGGAATAGATCACGAGCTCCGCATCCGCCGGTACGTTCTCGGCCGTGAACCCTTCGGTCACCGGGATGCCCGCCCGCCGCAGGAGCTCGTCGGTGAAGAACTGCTCATCGGTATCGGAGCCGCGGACCGGCGTCCCCAGCCGCGTCAGCATATCGGCCAGGGCCGCCATCCCCGAGCCCTTGATACCGACCATATAGATTGAGCGCTCAAGCAGAGAGGACGGGTCGGCGATTGGACGCGACATAGGGTTATGGTAGTAGAAAGCCTCGGCCTTAATCAATCGCAGCCCCTCGTAGGCAGCCGGAAGCCCGAATCGCGAGGCCCGTGGGTGCGGGCCTCGAACCGCGGTCAGACTGTGCTGAATGCCCGATCCAACAGCTCTTCGGTCAACAGCTGATCCGGCTCCACGATCAGCAGGATGCGGTCGCCGTCACGAGCCAGACCGCTTAGCACCACCTCGGCCGAGTGCCGCCCGATCGAAGTCTGCCGGTCAATCTGCTCCGGAGCCAGATCTACCACCCCTTCGACCGCATCGAGCACCACGGCTATCGGCAGTTGGCGATCGCCCAAACGAAGCTGCACCACCATGAAACAGCTGTCGATATCGTGCTCTTTCGGTTCCATCCCGAGCCGCAGGCGCAGGTCCATCACCGGAATGATGCGGCCCCGCAGGTTGATGATCCCCAGCAGGAACGCGGGCGAGCGAGACACAAGCGTAATCGGCATCGCGTCGACGACTTCCTCGACCGCGTGTACCCCTACGGCGTACGATTCAGCTCCCAGCCTGAAGACAAGCTCTTCGGCGCCACCCATCACACGAGCTCCTCGCGCGTCACCCGCGCCAATCGGTCGACGTCCAGCATCAGCGCCGGTCGTCCGTCCCCGAGAATGATGGCACCCGATACACCCTGTGCGCGCTCATACACCCTGCCAAGCGACTTAATAACGCTTTGACACTTATCGAGAATGTCGTCCACAACCAGACCTACCTTCCGGCCCTCAATCGCGACCACCACAATCTGTCCGCCGTTACGGTGTTCCGCTTCCGGCAGCCGGAAGAACCGCCGGAGATCCAGATACGGCACGATCTCGCCGCGAAAGTCGATGATTTGATCGCCGCTGTCCTCCCCGCCCCGGCCGCCAAAATCCCGACACTCGACGATATACGCGAGGTTGATCAGATACAGCCCTTCGCCGATCCGCGCGAGCAGGCCCTCCGCGATCGCGAGGGTGAGCGGAATTCGGATCTTGATTCGCGTTCCCCGGCCGAGCTCGGACCATATACGGATTCCGCCGCCGAGATTCTCGATATTGCGCTTCACCACGTCCATCCCGACTCCCCGCCCGGATACATTGGTGGCGTTCTCGGCGGTGGAGAACCCGGGCTCGAAGATGAGCGCCTGGATCTCCTCCTGCGAGAGATCCTGCCCGTCGGCAATCAAACCGCGCGCGACGGCTTTGGACTTTATCCACTCGATGTTGAGGCCGGCCCCGTCGTCCGTGATCTCGATAATGCCGTGCGCGCCGGCGTAGTATGCCGAGACCTTCAGCGTACCGGTCGAGTCTTTGGCTGCCGCCAGGCGTTCCGCGGGAGTTTCTATTCCGTGGTCGATGCTGTTGCGGATCAGGTGCAGGAGCGGGTCCTTGAGCGCATCCACGACGTTCTTGTCGAGCTCGGCCTCGGTGCCTTCCAGCTCAAGGCGAACCTCCTTTCCGAGGTCGGAACACAGGTCTCGCACCAGACGACGGAACCCGCTGAACAGCAGGTCGATCGGTACCATATGCAGCTCAATCGACAGGTCCCGCACCTGCCGAATCAGGCCCTCCATCTGCTCGGCCGCAGCTTTGAAGTCCTGGTCCCCCTTCTGATCGGCAACCATTGAGATACTGGCATGCAGCGATACGAACTCACCCACCAGATTGACAAGCTCGTCGAGCTTGGCGGCCTGCACCTTGATGGTTGAGCTCCCTTCGGCCTGACTGCGCGTCTCGCGCATCTGTCGCACGTAGCTTTGTTCGGTCAGCGCCGACTGCACCTGTTCGCGGGTGACGTAACCGGTCTTCACCAGGACATCACCGAGGTAGTCCGAATTGTCCGAATCAACTCGGCCCCGTTCATTCCGGGCATGTTGTAGTCGGTGATCACTGCTTTCACCCCGTCGGTCAGCTGCTCGAGTGCCTGCTCGCCGTTCTCGGCTTCAATTACCTGATATCCCTCGCCTTTCAAAATCATCGAGGTCATTTGACGCATCGAAACCGAGTCGTCAACGATGAGAATGGTATCGCTCATAATCTGCCTACTCGTTATGCTTATACGGAACCGTGACCGTAAACTTGGTAAAGGTCTCGGGTTTGCCTCCAGTGTAGTTGACCGCGTTAGATGCCTGAATCCAGCCGCCGTGCCTGGCGATCAGGTTGCGCGCGAGATACAGTCCGGTGCCGTCCGACCAATCCTCGCCCTCGAGGTACGTGGGAAAGGCCTCGATCGTGTAGAACAGGTCAAACACCAGTTCACAGTACTCGTACGGAACACCGACAACCTGCCTTCCCTGGGCGTCCTTCGCCTGCAACGGCCGCGGAACGCTGCGCACCGTCACCTCGAAGAGGTCGGCGCCGTCGCTATGCGTAGTGTCGAACGAGGTTACGATGCGTGAGCCGGGCTTCGAATACTTGACGGCGTTGATGAGCAGCTCGCGAATCACCATCAGAAAATACTGCTCGGAAATCGCAATCGTCCCGACCGGTCGTTGCTTCGGCACCATTGGAACAGATTGCCGTGGGTCATCCTTTGCAATTGCGGCGAGCTCGGAGCGCAGGTATTCATCGAGCTGCTTCATAAACGCGCCGAGATCTCTATCTTCAAACTGCATCTCCAGCTGATCGATGCGCCCGATGAACGTGATGTAATCGAAGATCTGCTTCTGGCTCTCGGCTGCAGTGATGATCATGTTGACCAGCTCTTTGCCGACCTTGTAGTGCTGTTCGTCGGCCTCCTCCAGATCGCCCTTCAGCAGATCAAGCCAAAGATACCCACCGGCCTGATTGACCGTGCGGCCTAGAAGATCGATCATCTGCTCGGTTTGGACGATGTCTTTGGTCGCATACAGGGTTCGCCAGTTCACCAGTCGCTGATTCTCGAGCTCGAGCAACTGCCGCTCGCGTTCGGCTTCCTCGCGAATCCGGATATTCTCCTGTTCACGGAGGTTCTTGTTCACCCGGAATACCAGCTCTTCAGCCACAATCGGCTTGACGATGTGATCGTGCGCACCGGATTTGACCAACTCGATCGCGAGCTTGATGTCGGTATTTGCAGTCAGAAAAACAAAAGGCGTGCGGCTGTCTATGTTACGGATGCGCTTGAGAAACCCATCACCGTTGAGCTCCGGCATGAAGTAGTCCGATATGATCAAATCATACTGACCGGCTTCGTACTCCGCGAGTGCGGCCGCGGGGGAATCGTAACAATGTACATCAAAACCGTCGTTCTGCAGCGCGTCGCGAATGACGACGAGACTCATCTCGTCGTCGTCGAGAACCAGGATCGAGCTCAACAGCGACCTCCTCGGCTTATGACCCATACTAGCATACCGCTCGCGGTTTTGCACCTCGTACAGGCCGTTCAGAGCAGGCCGAGCCGGCCAAGCAGCACCCCGGCACCGACAATCGCAGCAGTCTCGCTCCTAAGCACGCGATCGCCGAACTGAACGCGGCTGTATGCGTGGTTTTCGAGCAGTGCTACCTCGGCCTCGGTCCATCCACGCTCGGACCCGACACCGAGGACAACCGGCGGATTCAGCTCGCCGGCCTCGCCGAGACGAATCCCGCCGGCCTCCGGATGCAGGAACAGCCGTGTTGCCGGAGCCGGATTGAGCGTCTCAACGCGTGCGAGCGCGCGTTTGAGCGTGTGCTCGCGCACCACCCCGGGCAGGCAGGTTCCGCCGCCCTGAGCGCAGCCCTCAATCAGCAACCGCGACACAGTATCGTCCTTCCAAATGGAGCTCTGAAAATACGAGCGCTCTCCGAGCTCGGTGTGGCTCACCACCACCTCGGCGATCCCGATCGCAGCCAGGTCGCGCAGCACACGCTGCAACTGTATTGGGCGCGGATGGCCCAGAAGCAGGTATAGCGGCGCGTTGGCCGGCGGAGGCTCCTCGGGCCGGAACCGCACCCGGAGCTCGGTCCCGGTAAGCCGAGTAAGCTCGGCGCTACCGCGAGGTCCGTTGATGAGACCGGCACGGAACCGACCCTTTTCGTCGAGCTTGAGAACCGTTAGCAGATGCTTCGCGCGCTGGTCGGTCAGCGGGAGTACGATTTCATCCTCGGGGCGACCCGAGCACTCACGGGAGTCAAATAGCACGAGATTCATGAATCCGGGCGCTTACTATACGGCTGGGCGTCGTCGGCTGTCAATCTCAGGGCGGTTGCCGTCAGCACCGCCTTTGGCTCCGGCGCGCGTCCGGCCACCGGACCGTCGGACCACGGAAGCGCAGTACCGAATTGTACCGCGTCGTCCCGCGTGCTACAGTGCAGTCATGACCGTGTCCTCGCAACCGCCCGGCGTGGACGGCAATCGCCACGGCGGCAATGACGGTGTCGGCGATGACCGCGCCGTGGCCGATGCGCTCGTCGACGCCGCGGCCGAGCTGCGCGACGCTGTGGACTTTCTCTCGTTCGCGGAGCCTGTTTCCCAAGTGTACAATCCGCTGAGCTACGCCTTCGCGATGCACGCCGCCTACCTGCGCAAGTTCGCTCGCGGACCCAAGGAGGTTGTGTTCTTCGGAATGAACCCGGGGCCGTGGGGCATGGCACAAACCGGAGTACCGTTCGGTGAAGTCGCTGCCGTGCGCGATTGGCTGGGACTCAACGAGCCGATCAGCGCACCGGCCGACCAGCACTCCAAACGCCCGGTCGAGGGGCTGGCCTGCAACCGCAGCGAGGCCAGCGGGCGCCGGCTATGGGGTGCGTTTCGCAATCGCTTTCACACCGCCGAGCGGTTTTTCGCAAACCATTTCGTGGCGAACTACTGCCCCCTGCTGTTCATGGAGTCCGGCGGACGCAACCGCACCCCCGACAAGCTCC
>PUNW01000073.1 GCA_003552665.1 Spirochaetaceae bacterium
AGCGCGGAAGTGCCGGAGCGGTACTTCGCGTATCTGCGCAGCCGGGACGCGGGAATCCTGGAACCGGTGTTCGCGCACCACTATCACGACATAGTCAGTCTCAGTTGGCTCTTCATAGCGATGGATGAGATCCTAAGGAGCCCGTGTAACTGTCTAAAACGGTCTGAGGTACCGTTCGATGCCGTGCAGGCGGCCGTCTGGCTGCTCTCTGATCCTCGTGCTGCCGACCGGCGGTCTGAAGCCGAGGAGCTGTTGCGCGCGGTGCTCCGGGATGAGAACCGAGGCCGAGACGAACGGGTTAAAGCGGGGCTACTCCTCGGAGCATGCCATAAGCGGGCCGAGCGGCGAAACGAAGCCGAACAGGTGTATCGATTGCTCTATGAGACATATCGTGATCCGCGCGCGGCAATTGAGCTTTCGAAACAGCTCGAGCACAACCGCCGGAACCCGGAAGCAGCTCTCGAGGTTCTGGAAGCAATCGACCTGCAGGGTTGTCCAGGTGGTGTCGTGGATGATATCGAATACCGGGCTCGACGGCTTGTCCGCAAGCGAGATCGACGCGGAGCCTTAGGTAGCTGACCTCCCGGGGGCTCCGCTTCGCGTGTCGACCGCTCCTGACCGCTCTCGGCCTGCTATTGCCGCATCCTGAGCTGGAGAGCACGCAGATAGACGCGCTCGTACTCGCGGGAGGCGTGGCGCCAGCTGAAGTCCTGCCGCATTCCTCGTCGTCTCATCGCGTCGAGCTTGGCGGGTTCACCGTGGTATGTAGCGATGGCGCGCTCAACCCCGTGTTGAATCCCGGACGGGTTTGAGCTGTCAAGAAAAAAACCAGTGCCGTTGCCGGACGGGTCGTCCGCATCTACGATGCTGTCGCGTAGGCCCCCGGTTGCGGTGGCAATCGGTAGTGTCCCGTAGCGCAGACTGTACATCTGGTTCAGGCCGCAAGGCTCGTAGCGGGACGGCATCAGGAAGAAGTCGCTTGCCGCTTCAATGAGGTGAGCCAGTTGCTCGTCGAACATGCGTTCGTATACCATGTTCGGGTGACGGTCTGCGAGCTCGGCGAGGCCCTGTTCGTAGTGCGGATCGCCGGTTCCGAGTATCACAAACTGCAGATCGTGTTCGCGCAACAGATGCGGTAAGCATCCATAACCGGGCCCGACCAGCTCCGCAATACCCTTCTGGTCAACCAAACGTGTAATCATCCCGATCAGGGGGACATCAGCGTGCGCGGGCAGATGGTATCGTTTCTGAAGCGCTGCTTTGCACTCGCTCTTTCCGCGCAGATCCTCAGCGTCGAATCGTGCCGGGATGAGCTCGTCGTTTTCGGGACTCCAGAGAGTCACATCGATGCCGTTGAGAATGCCAAACAGGTCGCTCGACCGTTCGCGCAGCACCCCGTCCAGTCCGAATCCGTGCTCCGGTTGCTGGATCTCGCGCGCATAGGAGGGCGAAACTGTTGTAACGAGTTCGGCACAGAGAATTCCGGCCTTCAGTGTGTTTACCCGGCCGAAGTACTCGAGACCGACGCGCTCTACCTCGCCCGGATTCAGCGGCAGGTGACGAAGAGCTTCCAAGGGAAACACGCCCTGATAGCCGAGGTTGTGAATGCTGAAGACCCCTGCGGTTTCGTCGAACGGTCGGATGTTTTCAACCGTCTTAAGGTAAATCGGAACCAGCGCTGCCGGCCAGTCATGCGCGTGCATCACGTCCGGATACCAATTGAGCTTGCGGCAGAGTTGGAATGCGGCGCGGCACAGCAGGCCGAAGCGCAGCAGGTCTTCGCCTGATTCGCTGCCCCCCGGACGCGCATAAATGGCATCGCGTCCGAACAGTTCCAGATGCTCGATCATGTATACCCGGACCGGCAGTGTTTGTTCCTCCCGTGGTAGGCAGGATTCCAGAATCTCGGTCCAGTACTCGCCACGGGCCATTCGAATCCCCAGCGGTCCGGCAATCGGCTCGGCGTTGTCGCGATCCGTGTCGGCATAGCGCGGAATTACCAGGCGTACATCATGCCCCAGGCGCGCGAGCTCGGCGGCCAAGGCCGGAACTGCATCGGCAAGTCCTCCAACCTTGGCGAACGGGCTCGCTTCGCTGCTGATCATCAGAATACGCATCGGCGGGGCGGCGAAGTCGATTGGTGTGTTCATTGCTCTCCCCAATACCGGTATCGGCTCGTTTTATCTGTGCGTTAGGAAGGCCACTCACCCGCAGCCGGAAACGCTCAGTGATAGTAGCTGATCACGAACTCCTCACCTTGATCGAAACCGAGATTGCGATACATGCGGCGCGCGGCGTGGTTAGCTGTCTTCACGAACAGACAGACAGCCTTGCCGTCCTGACGGACCCGACGCATCAGGACGTCCATTAGCAGCGCGGCGACACCGAGGTTGCGATAGCGTGGGTCGGTGAAGACGCCGCCGATTTGGTCGTAGCGGAATCCGCGCGCATTTGTTCCGGCCTTAGCGATGGGAGTTCCTCCGACCTCGGCGACAAACACCAGCTGTTGCTTGAGATCGGATCTGAGCTGCCGTCGTGTGGCCTCGGTATTCAAGACACGATTCGGCAAGAGTACTTCCTCGCGCTCATAGGCTATCTGCAACGGAAGCAGTTTGCGTGTATCGGTCGGACCGGCCCGGCGGATCTGCGGTTCCGGGTCCAGCCGAGTAGGGCGCTTCGAGATCGGTGGCCCTACGGCTCGCATCATGTAGTACTGCACCCGATGAAGCGGTGGGCTGTCGACCAGGCGCTCGAACGCGGCCACATCGGCGGCAAGGCCCATGAAGGTGAGATAGCGATTGCGCGCCGTGCGCAAGCGGGGGCCGAACTCCTCCGCCACTTCCTGTCGGTCTTCGGGCGCCAGAGAGCCGAGGACCGGATAGCAGAAGCCGAAAGCCGTTTCCAACAAGGCCGCCTGTATTGAAGCAGCTGCGTCCCCTGTGGTGTAGTAGTGAACCACAGCATTACGGCGAGCGGGCAGCCGCGGCTTACGGCCGTTGCGGAGCTGGGAGCTGAATCCGACGCAACTCCATTCGAGTGGACTGAGGAAGGCAACCAGCGGTTCGAGCAGCGAGGCGCCTGCTGTGTACCACGGCATGGAGCACTATCCCCCGAGTGAAAATGCGAAGGGCAGCGTCCCTTTCGGTTCAAGCTCCCCTCGTAGTGCAGCGAAGCCCGCCTTAAAGGATTCCTGAGCGATTCCGTACACCGCAACGGCAGCGTCGATCCAGTCGTGATCGGCGATATAGGCGGGCGTCAGGGTGGACAGCACGATCACGGTCCCGTCGTGTTCGCGCAGCAGCTCGAGCAACTCCCCGGTGGCCGGGCTGGTAAGGCAAAACACAATCACATCATAGCGCGACGCCGTGTTGCGAATCGCTTGACGGTCGGAGGCGGCGACGTCGTGAAACGCCGAACGCAGGCGCAGAGTGTCAGCTCCGGGATAGTGTGTGAGTCCTTCGCGCAGAAACGAGCGATTGCCGCCCACCAGCAGCATCCGCGAACCCGCGTCGGCCTCCAGCGGCAGCGAGCCTTCCCGCAGCATCGTAACGCTTCGCGCAGCGTGGTCGAAAAAGAACTCCCGTCCGAGGCGGTCCGGGATCCTCCATGCGAGCTCATAGGAGTGCGGTTGGAGCGTCACCCGATACTCGTCGCGCAGGTACTCCAGCTTAGTGCGCAGTATGCGCCTGATTGAACTGTCCAGCCGCTCCCGGAACTCCGGATTGTCGCGGTACTCGGAGTAGACGGTCCGCCAGACCTCGCCGTTGAGCGCCGGCGTCTCCGACAGCATTACCATATCGGCACCGGATTTCAGTGCCTCGAGCGTCAGCTCACCGAAGCTGAGATTACTGCGCCGCTCGTAGCTGCGCGCACCGACCATCTGCAGGTCGTCGGTGATCATCAATCCCTGAAACCCGAGCTCTTCGCGCAGCAGTGTTACGTTGAAAAACCGCGATAGCGAAGCCGGCAGGTAGGGCTCGATGATGTTCGGAAAACTGAGATGCCCGCTCATGACCGCCGGCACCGATTCCCGGATTAGGTACTCAAACGGCACCAGCTCCCGTTCCCGCAGGCTCTCCAGGTCGTCATCGAGAACCGGCAGGATGCCGTGTGAATCTCCGGAAGCATTTCCGTGACCGGGAAAATGCTTGGCTGTGGCAATCACACGGTTTTGTTCCAGTCCCCGAAAGAACGCATTGCCCAGTATAGCCGTCTGTATCGGGTCGTCGGAGAACGCTCGTGAGCCGATAACGTGCGCTTCGGGATTGGTGTATACATCGACGGTTGGGGCGAAGTTCATGTTGATACCGAGCGCTCGCAGCTCTCGGCCGATGTAATAACCGCTGTGATAGGCGTCATCGGGGCGACCGGTGGCCCCGATCGCCATATTGCCCGGAGTTCTGGAGGTGCTGCCCCGCACATGACGCACCCACCCCCCCTCCTGATCCGTGGCGGTAAACAGCGGAACGGCGTGCGCGGCTGTGAGTGCAGCGTCCTGCATGGTTCTGATTGAGTCGGTCAGTACGGCAAGATCATCCGCATTCCACCCGAATACCTTCACCCCGCCGAGCCCCCGCTGTGAAATCCAATCCATAATCCGCCGGCTCGGCTCTACGCCCTGCCAGCCCAACAGGAAGACCTGCGCCACTCGTTCTTCATCGGTCATGGCTTCCATCAGTGCGGAGACGACATCGGTAGCGCTACCCGGCTGCCAAAAGGCGGGCAGGGCCTGCGCTGAGCGCTCGCCACTTTCCTGGTCGCCGAGCCGGCGCGTCACCTGCGCCGGCAGAGACGGTGCGGTCGGCAAAACATGGGTTACCGCTGCTCGCCCGGCAAGGTCTGCCGAAGCGTCAATCGGTTGCGGCGACTGTGAGGTGCTCGGCACCGTTTCACGCTGGGATCGCGCGCCGGCCGGACTATCGGCCCTGGTGTTACCCCCTATGCCTGAAGGGTTCCCGCCCGCTTGAGGGGGCGCTACTTGCGGCGTCGGCGGCTGATCGCCCGAGCGAGCCTGCTCGACGGGGCCGTCGATCGACATTCCTACGAGCATGACGACGGCGGTCAACACCGCGGCAATCGTGAGCGAGACAAGCGTCACCCGCGGCCCGGTCGCGATCGCAGCACGCCACATCCTGGTACATAGGTCCCGGTGATCACTCGTGAGTTTTCTCATGGACACGGGCGCAGTATAACCCACTTTGGCGCTGCGAGCCACCCCGACGACCCCGGGCTTGCGGTGCTGCGCACTGTCGGAAACCGCTTGGCCCCGCCTACCGTCCCAACCGGTGACGCTCCCGGCTTTATTCGAGGCCGAAATCAGCCGATAAACTAGTCGAAACGGAGTCGAGGAGGCCTAAGCATGGCGTTACGCAAGCGTATGCGGGAGTTTAAGGACACGATGGATGCGCAGATTGGGCTGCTCGACCAGGTCGCGGCGAAGCAGGAAGATCTGCGTACGCACCTGGTGGAACGGAACTGGCCCAGCCTCGACGGTGTTATCAAGGAGCTGGAGCGTATTTCGACCGAAATCGCGCGCGTCGAAGACCGCCGTGTGGGTCTGCAGAGGGAGATTGCCGCGGTGGGCGAGGTCGGTAAGGCCGAAGACGCGGGCCAAAGCGGTGACACCGGCAACCTCGCCAAAGACGGCGCCAACGACCTGGAAGACGCCGACAGGGATGGGGATCCTCGCACCGGCAACGCCGGTGGGGAGTCGAGCAGCGAAACCGTCGAGGATGAGGCGGTGATGTTCGCGGCGCTCCGCGGCGATAGGGCTCCGGGAATCAAGGCGATCCTGCGCCGTTGTAACGATGAGGAGCGGCGGGAGCTCAACGACGCGTTTCGTCGTCTCAAGATCGCGGTGCTGCGAGTACAAGCCGGAGCGCGCGGAATCCGCTCGTATACCACCGAAGCCGCAGAGACGACCCGTGATATTCTCCACGAGCTGTTCCCCGGCGATACCCAGGGTCAATATTCGCGTGACGGGGAAAAACGACACGGCACACAGCGCGCGCTGATTCTCGACCACACGCTCTGAGACTCCGAAACCGGGAGTACCGCTATGCAATCCACCTTTTCGGGCATAGAGATCGGCAAACGCAGCCTGCTTGCGCACAATCGGGGGCTGAGCACGATCGGGCACAACCTCTCGAACGCATCGACCGAAGGCTACAGCCGGCAGCGCGTTGACCTGGAGACGTTCCATCCGTTGGCGCGTGCTCAGCTCAACCGTCCGCATCGTCCCGGACAACTCGGGCAGGGGGTCGAGGTGGCGCGGATCGAGCGTGTCAGGGATATGTTGCTCGAAGGCCGCATCGTTTCGCAGAGCAGTCGCGAAGCGTACTGGGGCGAGCGCGAGCGCTTTACGCTTATGGTAGACCAAGTCTACAACGAACCAACCGAACACTCGGTGCGCGACATGATGGACCGCTTCTGGGATTCATGGCAGGAGCTGTCCATCTATCCGGAGCAGACCGCCGCGCGCGAGCAGGTGCGCGAACGCGGCGAGGCACTGATCGAGGGAATCAAGCAGCGCAACCGCGGTCTCAACGAGATACGGGTGATGCTCGAGGACGAGATTCGCGGCAAAGTCCGTGAGGTGAACGAAATCGGCCGTGAGATCGCCGAGTTGAATCTGGAGATTACTAAATCAAAGGCAGCCGGTGACAACCCGAACGACCTGCTCGATCGCCGGGATCTGCTGGTAGAGAAGCTCTCGACGTTCGTAAATGTCACCACCGAGGACCGCAATCCGCAGGAGTTCACCGTTCACACCGGGGGACACCGCCTTGTGCAGGGTGGGATCGTTCGCGAGTTCGAGACCGTCCCGGAGCCGGAAAACCAGGGCTTTTCACGCGTCACGTGGAGGCATAGCGGCGAAGACGTGGAGCTTCGATCGGGAGCGCTTGCAGCTCTCGTTGAGCTCCGTGATGAGGACCTGCGGGGCGAGTTGCAGAGCCTCGACAACATGACGATCAACTTCATCGATCTTGTAAACGAGATTCACCGCGATGCCTATGGAATGGACGGGGAAACCGGACGTGATTTCTTCGTCGAGTATCCGGCGGTTCTGAACGTACTCGGAGACTATGACCGCACCGGTGACGGGGCCTTCGATCATACCTACTTGTTTCGTCTCACGGGTACCAACGAGCTCGATGCGCAGCCGCAGATCGGAATCGAAGGCACAATGACGTTATCCGGGCCGGAACAGAATATCGAGATTCAGTACCACCCCACAGACACGGTGGAAGACGTTATCGCGCGCATCAACACCAGCAGCTCCGAAGTCACCGCGCGTCTCGATCGAAACAACCGTCTCAGTTTGAAGGCTACTCCTGCGGCGGAAATCGAGGACCCGGATTTCGTGATCCGTCATGTCGAGGATAGCGGCCAGTTTCTCGCCGGATACGCCGGGCTTCTCGCCGGAAGCGGTTCGGACAATGCCTACCGCTACGATGAGCCGAACATGACCGAGATGTTGACCGCCGATGCGGGGTTTCAGGTGGCACCCTTGAACAACCCCTCGGGCTGGATGCGGCTCAACCGTGAGATAGAACGCGACGTCACCAAGATCGCCGCTTCGTTCGGAACGGCAGGGAGACCGGGCGAGCCGGGTGACGGCAGTGCAGCACAGCAGATAGCACAGCTGCGCCACCGGCCGGTGATGGTCGGTCATGACAATACGTTCGACGACTATTTCGCCGACAGTGCGGCTTCGGCCGGCCTGGCGGCGCAGGAAGCGCGCTCCACGCTTGATACCCAGAACGCGATTGCCAAGAATCTGCGTGATTTGCGTGACTCAATCAGCGGCGTGAATATCGATGAAGAGCTTGCCCAGATGATCAAGTTCCAGCACGCATACACCGCCGCGGCGCGCTATATCACCCAGGTAGACCGCATGCTGGATACAATCATCAACAGGATGGGTGTCTAATGTACCGGATCAGTACCAACCTGAGCAACGATAACTCGCAATACCATATGCGTATTCGTGAGCATCGTATGAACGAGAAGCAGAATCAGATTGCCTCGCAGTCACGGATTCAGAATCTGCGCGATAACCCGTTATCGGCGGCGCACAGCACTCGCTACAAGAGCTATCTTACCCGGCTGGAGCGGTACGCCGACAACGCCGAGCACGTCAAAAACAAGCATGAGACGGCCGAGGGCTACGTGCGGCAGCAGGTCGACATGCTCCAGCGCATTCGCGAGCTGGCGGTTCAGGGTGCGCACGGAACGTACGCGCGTGAGGATCTGGCCGCGATGGCGGTTGAGGTCGACGAGCTCCTGCGTGAGATGGTGGAAGTGGCCAACGCCCGTGACGGTGACGGTACGGCGATATTCGCCGGAACGCGGACCGCGAGCCAAGCGTTTCGCGCAGTCCACGGAAACGTCCCCGGTGCCGATCGTGAGCTCATCACCGATGTCGAGTACCTTGGGAACATCGAGACGAAGCGGGCCGAAGTGAGCGAAGGCTCGTTGGTTGACCTCAACCATCCCGGTAACCGGATGTTCTGGGCCGAACGCCAGGTGATTGCCTCGGAACTGGAGGCAACTCCGTATCAGGTCCAGCAAGACAGCAGCATCTTCATTAACAACGAGGAGATTCGGCTGACCGCGGGGGACAGCGTCAGCGCGATCATTGCGAAGATCAACGATTCAGGGGCACCGGTGCGCGCGAGGCTCGACCCGGTGATGGACTCGCTCGTACTAGAAGGCACCTCACCGCAACAGCTGTGGATCGAGGAGGACCCTGACTCCACGGTACTGCAGGACCTTGGAATCCTCGACCCTCAGGGGGGGCGCCCGCCCCACAATCTAGCCGGCGACGCGCGGGTTTCCGGCGGGTCGCTGTTCGATATGGTTATAGCGCTGCGTGACAACCTGTTCGCCGGTAATCAGGAGCAGATCGGCAGCGGCGTACTGCGTGGCATCGATCAGGGGTTCGACAATCTCAACGGAAATCTCGGGCGCCTGGGGGCGCAACACTCGCGGCTGCAGCATACCTTTCGCCGGTTGGAATACGAGAAGCCGGTTTATCAGGACCGGTTGTCGAAGGAACGGGATATCGACATGGCTGAGGCCGTGACCGATCTGCGTATGCTCGAACACACGCACCGGGCCGCGACCGCGGTTACCGCGCGTATCATTCAGCCCACGTTGCTGGATTTTCTCCGGTAGTGCAGGGTAGAGTCTATTATGGGTAGGGAGATGCAGATCAACACAAAGCCGTTTGGCTCGATCATGGTTGAGGAACGACAGATAATCACGTTTCCGAGCGGTATCTTCGGTTTCGAACAGCACACGCGTTTCGCCTTGCTGGACGCAAGCCAGGCACCGTTCTATTGGCTGCAAAGCGTTCACGCTGTGAATCCGGCTTTTTTGTTGATAAACCCCTACCTGTTCCGTCCGGATTACCTACTCGAGATCCCGGATACGGATTACGAGGAGCTCGGTCGCCCTCCTCAGGAGGAAATTCTCGTGTTTGCGATCGTGACGGTGCCGGAGCGGCCGGAGGAGCTGACCGCAAACCTGCAGGGTCCGCTGGTGATCAACCGCAAACAACGGATCGCGAAGCAGAGTATTCATCGCGACGGCCGCTGGCATACCAAGCACCGTATTCTCGAAGAAAGCCCACAGGCGGTAAGAACGCGATAATGCTTGTATTGGCCCGGAAGCTGCACGAATCAATTCGAATCGGCGATGAGATCGAGGTCTCGGTGGTCGAGATCAAGGGCGACCAGGTGAAGCTCGGTATCAAAGCGCCCCCGCGAATCACCGTGCACCGCCAGGAGGTGTACGAAGCTATTCAGCGTGAGAACGTTAGTGCGGCAGAGGCCGAGCCCAGCCGTGTTCCATCGCTCGAAGGAGTGCTCAACCAGCCCCAGCCGGACGAGCCGAATCAGCCGCAGCGGAAGGCGGCGCCGGGAAAACCGGGCAAACAGGAAAAACCGGGCAAACGGAGCAACTCGGGCGGGTCGAGCGAACGGCCGTAAAGTGCCGCATCGCGTTCAGTCTCGATCGTTCAATATACCGGGTTACGTTCCCTTAGGCGCCCGACCCCTTCCCCCTAAGGATCCCGATCTCGGCTTCACTCTTGCGGATGTAGATCGGTCCTGAATCCGGGGAGTCGAGCTCGCCGCGGGCGACTCGATCCCTGCCGAGCTCGGCGAGAGCCATGGCCGGAGGGCGCCGCGCGTCGTGCGCCAACTGAAAGCCCGGAACCGTGGATGCGCCGGCGAGCCTGGTGTACAGTTGCTCGGCGCCCGGCCCGGTCAGAAGCGCGGGGACGGCATCCAGTCCACGGGCTGACGCAATAGCCCTTACGGTTGCGGCAAGCTCTTCGGCCCCGAGGTCGAGCTCGTCGCTCAGGCGCCCACCCTCCTGCAGGAGCAGGCTGTAATAGCGCCGTTTTCGCGCGTCTATAACCGGCACTACCACCCCATGGTAGCTCCGGTACGGGAAGGCAAACGCCTGCAGTGAGCTCACCCCCAGATAGGGCACCCCGCTGCCGGCTGACAGGCCTTTGGCCGTAGCGTACGCGATTCGTAACCCCGTGAAAGACCCAGGCCCGGCGCCGACCAGAATTGCGTCAAGCTCTCGCAGCTGCCATCCGGCCTCGACCAGCAGGCGCGAGATGAACGGCATCACCCGGCGCGCGTGCCCAAGCCCGGAGTCGACGCTGTGCTCGGCGCAGTAGGCTCGGCGTTCGTTATCCGGGAACTCAACGACGGCGACGCTGAAGATCTCGGTGCTGCAGTCCAGACTCAACAAGCGCATCAGGGCTCCTCGATCTCTATGCGACGGAGGTCATCCGGCTCAATCGTAATCGTCACCATCACGGCGTCCGGAGGCAACACCGCAGGGGCGCGGTCACACCACTCGACGACCGTGATACCGCCGCGATCGAAATACTCCTCGATTCCTACGTTGTCTATCTCGGCCGCGCGCTGCAGCCGGTAGAGGTCTGCATGGAAGAAAGGCAGCCTCCCTTCATACTCCGCGATCAGGGTGTAGCTCTGACTGGTCACCGTTTCCGCCACCCCAAGCGCCTCAGCGAGTCCCTTGGCAAAGACCGTCTTGCCGGCGCCGAGCCCGCCACGGAGCCCGATGACAGCGCCGGGACTCAGCCGGCCTGCAAGGGTATGTGCGGCCCTGATGGTCTCTTCGGGCCCGGCACTCGTCACTGTTGAGGTCACGGTAGCTGCCCGTCCTGCTCCAGTTGCGAGACTCGCTCCTTCACCAGGCGCAACGCCGGCACCAGCGGAAACGGTAATCGCTCGGTGAAACGTACCGACACGTACGGTCTGCCGGTGGCGGTGCTTTCGATCACGAACTCCACCGTCGTGCCCACCGGGCTCTGGTTACCGACCACAAATCGGGCGGTGGCGTTGAAGGAACGGCGATAATGGAGCGGGGACTCTTTTAGCGATATATCGCTGAGGGTTACGAGCTGCATGCGCCGCCGATAGTAGCATGTCTAGGGTCAATCATCAACGTAACCGTAGACGTAGCTCTGTATGGCGTTGAGGTGCTTGCGGGAGACTCCGGCGAACATGATGTGCATGAGGCCGGAGCGGTACGAGGGCTTTTCCAGGGACCGCACTTTCCCGAAGACTGAGAGCGAACTGCCGTCGACGGTTTCAAACTCGATCTTCAGCAGTGACTTGGCGGGGAGGGGACGCTGCGAACGGATTGCCGCGCCCCCGGCCGACAGGTCCTCGAAGCGCCCGAAGCGCCGGTCGGAATGGTTGACCACAGCTTGCCTGCGGGCACGTCGTCCACGGCCGCTGGTGACGACCGAGACCGAGTAGAAATAGCACGGCTGGTCAAACTCGCGGCGGGGATATTTGCGTTGCTGGACATGGGTAATACGGTCCGAATGTGATAGAAACAGGGTGGGTAGCCGCCGTGCGATCCCATAGCCGAGCACCGTAGTGGTGAAGCTGTAGAGGTTCCCCGAATCGCTGTGGAAGCGCACACGAACCTTAGCCCCCCTTCCGGGCCGAACTTCGCGGTTGTAGTCGTCATACGGCGCTTCGACGCCGAAACGGTCGGCGCTCTGCGCGCTGACCCGGGTGTCGTGCCAGGTGCGTCCGTCGGTGGTGAGACGCATCTCCTGGGTGATACGCAGGGACTTGGTTGAGCGCACACCCTTAATACTCTGGCTGTAGATCGCGATGAGATTACGGATGTGAAAGAGATCGGCCTTGCGTTGCTCGCGATCCTGTTCGTTGCGTACGTTCTCGTCGATATCGTATAGGGATTCGCGTATTGTGCGGTCGAGCAGCGGTCCATCCTGCAGCAGGCGCATTGGGGCGGCGACACCGTGCGATCGAGCGTGTTGCAGCAAGGTGCCGGCCTGCTGGCGGGTCAATCCGATGCGCCGGGCCTGTCGCATGAAGGCACGTTTGGAGTATGCTCGCTGCCGGCTGCTGCCCCCTCCGCTCAAGATGGAGTTGATCACGCCGGCCATGATCACAAGGACCACCACGCCCACCATGATCGCGGTAATGCGAGGATCGAACTCCCCAAATCCTGTTACGGGAAGATTACGCTGCTGCTGGAGTAGAAAGTTCACGGCTGTTCATTACCGGCCGGGATATACTGCAGCAGAGTCTGGAGGCCCGGCACGATCTCGTATTCGACCAGATCACCGATCAAAACCGCATCCCCGGCGTCGAACGCCTCGATGAGCTCCTGGAACACGCTGTTCAGCTGAACCGTCTCGTCTTCGAGCGTCCGTGGATTCCAGTCGGAAGGGAGGCAGGAACGATAGACCATCGCAAGCGAGCACAAACGCAGAAGCTTGCTCGTCAGTTCCGAGAAGCCTGCGATCCTTTCCATCGCCTCGCGTTCCTTTCCGGTCTGCAGGAGTACCGGTACTTCACTCATCGACTCGGTATAGCTGTGCAGCACTCGTGCCGTACGACCAAGCTCCGCAACCGGCACCGACAGCTCCCGACGACGGGTGTCGAGCAGCAACAGCAGGCGGTTGATCGCCCTGTTCAGCGGCTCGAGCTGCTGCTCCGGCGCCTCGGCCAGCCGATGAGCCGAAGGGGCTGAAGTGTCGTTCCCCGGCACCAGAGCCAGCTCGAGCTCCGTCAATGCGCCCCCCTGCTCCCCGGATGTATCAAAACCGAGTACGGAATCGATGGCTGTACGCACATGAGGAAGCTCCCGGAGCACCTCTTCGATGCGAGCCTGTTCCCGCGATTGGAGTGCCGCTCGAAAGACCGTGAAGTACTCGAGCAGCGTTTCGAGATCGGCGATGCGTTCCTCGAACGGCCCGGTAGTCTCTACGCTGATCTGCCCTATCGGCTCGAGTGCGCGGTCCTGCCATCCCGCCGGTTCGTCGATCGAGAACGGCTCGTTGTCTACGCTCAGAGCCGAGATAACGCGCGAATGGCTTTCGACAAACGGTTTCAGCTCAGCGATCACGTCCCCGACGGTGTTCTCCTGCTCCAGGGTGTAGTCGATACTCGTATCGTCGATCTTGATTTCCATGGTGCGCTCCTTATCGCAGGCTCGACGCCTGCCCACCAGCCCCCCATCTCTCAGCGTCCCTGCTGCGGAGCGTTCTGGCGACTGAAGTTCTCAATCGCGCGCTGCTGTTCCTCGAGCTCACGCATCGCCCCTTCCATACGGCCGAAATCTTGGCGCAGGGTCTGTTCGCGCCGGTCAAGACGCTCCTCCTCGCGTTCAATGTCGTCCTGAGTACGCGAAACCCGGCCGTCGATTGTGCCGGTGCGGGTTGCGATGATTCCGCCGCTCTGGGTATAGGGCCCGATCAGCTCGTGTGCGCGAAAGGCAGCACCTGAATCGATAACGCGGTTCCCACTGCTGTCGTAGCCGAACAGGTCGCGCACCGCCTGGAATCGGGTCTGCAACGCTTCGTCAAGCACGGCTTCATTGATCTCCAGATAACCGCGCAGACGTGAGGCGTCCACCCCGCCGCCGAAACCGCTTGCATTTGAGGAGATGCCGATCTGAGCGAGCAGTCGCAGGTTGTCTCCCTCGCGAGTAGGGTAGGGGTCCATCATCATGTTCTGCAGGCTGCGGCGGAGGCGGTTGAGGATACTGTCGCCCTGTAACAGCCCGAGCTGCTCGCGTGCGCGTTCGCGTTCCTCCTCGTCGAAGTACTCGATCTGATCGATGACGCTCTCGTCCCGTCGCGTGAGAATATTCACATCGCGGATCAGCTGGTTGTAACGTCCGACGAAATCGATGACTGCGTCCTTGGCAGCCTCGCGGTCAAAGTCGATCTCGAGCTCCACAGGGTAGGGGCCCGGACGGTGTAGTTGAACGGTTGTGCCGTCGATAAGGTCGTCGATCGTGTTGTTGTCACGCGTGACCTCGATGCCGTCGACGGTAAGGCGCGCGTCCTGAGCGATCTGTACCGGATTCAGCGGCCGGAACTCACCGGGAGCGGCGGGGTCGTAGATTTCCACCGCGCGTAGCATAATCTCCCGATGGGTGTTGCGATTGACGATCTCCAGTCCTTCGATCTCGGAGAGCTTCTCGCTGATCGGTACCCGCAGCGTCCGGTACTCATCGGTCGGGCCCAGCGGCGGCAGCTGTATGCGGCGGCCCTCCCCGAGAACGTAGAACAAACGGTCGTCTTCCACGACCTCCGGAGGCTCGGGCTCGGGCAGCTCGGGAATCGGGGTGCGTGACTCGGCGTCACGAACAGTGACATCCTCGAGAGTCACTTCGCCGAGGTCCGGCAAGCGCGGGCCGGGGGGCGGCGCGGGAGGCTCCCACTCGTCAACCGGATGCGCCACGACCTTCACCTCGAGCTCTAAAACCATCCCTGCGTCCAGTCCGAACGCCGGGTCAACCGGAACTCGGACCTGATCCTGCGGGCCGACGGTGAGCTCTGCGTCCGGATCGTCGGCCACCTGCACGCTACGGGCCGTCTCCGGCGCACGCTCGACGACGCCGATCTCGAGTGCCAGCTGCTCGGCCTGCTCGAGGAAGCTCAGCCGATTGTCAGCTCCGGTGACCTGCGCCTCGAAGAGGATTACCTGCGACTCGCGCGTGTCGCGCACCGGGCGCGCGCGGACCACATCCCCGATGCGGCGGTTCAGCTCGCGCGCAAAGCTTGCTACATCGCCGCCTTCGAACTCGAACTCGGCTTCCTCGTCGCCGACGCGAAAGCGATATGTGCCGCCTTCGATGCGGTGGTCGAGCGGGATGCGGTCGGAGCGAAAGGCGTCGGCGCGGGCGATCTGGTGTACCTCGATCTCTGAAAAGCCGCGTTCAGCCTGCCGGGTAGCGGTGGCGGTGAGGATGTTTGAGTCGGTGCTCTCGGCGCGGCGCAGATTGAAAGGATTCTCGAACCCGTAAAGTCGCCTGGCACTTTCGCGAAGGCTGTTCAGGTCGCGCGCTATCTGCTGCCAGATGCGGCGCTGTTTCTCCTGTTTCTCGATCTCGTCCTCCATCCGCTCCTTGCGCTGGCCTTCCTGTTCCATGATCTCGTCGATCATGCGCTGCGAATCTACTCCGGAATCGACACCGGGTATCAGCGGGCGGGAGTTGGCGAGCGCCTCGGGTGTGAGGAGCGGTACGAGAAAAAGCAGGATAACGAGCGTCTTGACCATAAGCCGGCGGTCATCTCCGATATGTTCGTGAGCGTCCTGCCGTTATTATATCTCTTCATCCAGCAAGAGACCAATCGCCTCTCGAATTCGGGCGTGGACGCGTTGCAGGGCTTCAGGCGGAAGCTCCTTAATCACCTTATCGGTTTCGCCGTCGATCACCTTGACCACCACCTGGTCGATGTCATGGTTGATCGTAAACTTGAGTCGCCGGTTGAACGCCCACGAGAGCGTCTCGAGCTCTTCGAGAGGCTGTCTGAGCGAATCAGGCCGGTGATCTGCCGGCGCTGCCGGCCTGGCAAGTTCAGCCTTCGGTTCGATGCCCGGACGGCTACCCATCGACGTCCGTGTCGGGTTGAATCCGGGTGTAACACCGCGAAAATCGATCGACATCTTCTTACCTCCGTGTAAGAACTTCAGACCGGGGAGTGCGCGAGCCTCCCGGCGGCCTGAAAGGTATCCAAGAAATGACGTCCAGAAATCTCTTGGCACCTGTCTGCATACCCTCACGCCCCGTCGGGTCAAATACCCGGTCGAGCGCGCTTCGGTGGTGCGGCCTATGAGCCGCCGTCTCAACCCAACAGCTGAAGCACTGACTGCGGTTGCGTGTTGGCTTGTGCGAGCATCGCGGTGGTGGCCTGCGTGAGAATCTGGCTGCGCACAAAGTCAACCATCTCGTCGGCCATGTTCGCGTCGCGGATCAACGACTCGGCTGCGGCGAGGTTCTCGGATGCGATCTGCACGCTCGATTGCGCCATCTCAAAACGGTTCTGATAGGCCCCCAGATCCGCGCGTTGGCGCGAGACCTGGTTGAGCGCGCTGTCAACGACGCCAATGGCCTGGTTTGCCAGATCAGGGGTAGAGATCGAGATAATGTCGTTATTCCCGTTCTCCCCTGGAGCGCCGCCCAGCCCCAGCGCCGCCGCGGTCATGGTCCCGATGAACACCTGCTCGTTCTGGTCCATGTTGGGGCCGACGTGAAACTGCATCACTCGGTCAACCGCGCTGTCGTGTGCGAACGCACCGGTAAGCATATTCATGTTGTTGAACTGAGCGTGCGATGCGATGCGGTTTACCTCCGCGACCAGCTGCGATACCTCAACCTGGATTTGCATGCGGTCTTCATCGGTGTAGATGCCGTTGGCGGACTGGATCGCGAGCTCGCGCATCCGGTGTAGAATGTCCTGCGTGTTCTGCAGGTAGCCTTCGGTCGTCTGAATGAACGACACCGCATTCTGGATGTTGCGGTCGGCCTGATTCAACCCGCGAATCTGGCTGCGCAGCTTCTCTGACACCGCCAATCCCGAAGCATCGTCACCGGCACGGTTGATTCGCATGCCTGAGCTCAGGCGCTCGATTGTGCCGTGCGTTTCCGCGTTACGGAGCCCCAGCTGCCGGCTCGCAAAAGCCGCACTGGTGTTGTGATTAATGATCATAAACCCTCCTTGCAATTGGAAGCACGAAAAGCCATCCATAGCTTTTCCCTCGATGCCGACAGAGCACACCGAACGCTCTCGCGCCGCGCCCGCCTGCTCGTGCACAGCGAGATTTCCCCGGTTCGCCGGAGCAAACCGGGAAGTCCCGCTGTTATCAGCACCCAAGGAGGGGCTTTTTCAAAGAACAAGACTATCCGTCAGGATAAATCATAGTCTCCTATTGGAGTAATTGCAACACATTCTGGTTTTGCAGGTTTGCCTGAGCCAGCATGGCCGTGGTGGACTGCATCAGGATCGCATTCTTGCTGAAGTCTACCATCTCGGCGGCCATATCGGTGTCACGGATCCGTGACTCGGCGGCGGCCATGTTCTCAGCCCCGATGTCGATACCTTCAATCGCCATCTCGAGGCGGTTCTGGTACGCTCCAAGGTCGGCGCGCTGCTTGCTCACGACCTGCAACGCAGAATCGACCATACCGATCGCCTGGTTGGCCAGATCGGGGGTGGACAACGAAATGATCTCGTTATCGGCGCCCCGCATTCCGAGGGCCGTTGCGGTCATCGTTCCGATGTAGACGCGCTCGCGCTGGTCCATGTTCGCGCCGATGTGGAAATACATCGATGCGGTGACGATGTTCTCGCCGGTATCGGCGGCAAAACGACCGGTGAGAAGGTTCATGTTGTTGAACTGTGCGTGCGAAGCAACCCGGTCGATCTCGGCGACGAGCTGGGAAACCTCTACCTGGATTTGCATACGATCTTCGTCGGTGTAGATTCCGTTCGAGGCCTGTATGGCAAGCTCGCGCACGCGCTGCAATATGTCCTGACTCTCCTGCAGGTAGCCTTCAGTGGTCTGGATGAACGATACGCCGTTGGCTGCGTTGCGGGAGGCTTGCTGCAGGCCGCGGATCTGAGAGCGCATTTTCTCGGACACGGCGAGGCCGGAGGCGTCGTCGCCGGCGCGGTTAATGCGCATTCCCGACGACAGCTTCTCCATGTTGCCACTGATCGAGCGTTCGTTGATCCCCAGCTGACGGCTTGCAAATGCAGCGCTGGTGTTGTGGTTGATAATCATAACCTGTTTCCTCCGTGAAGGTTGTTTTGCAAGGCTTCCGTGCCTTGTACGGGATTGAGCCGCAAACAGCGACCGTGTTGATGACAGCTATTCAGGGTCTGCTATCACCTCCTTATTTGCCCGAATCACGCAAAAAAGGCTCAACTGCCTTCAGTTGCGCGCCGACAATCTAAGATAAGGGGAAAAGAGTCTTGCGCCCGCAATCAGGTGCGCGCAGTTCCCCTTATTCTGTTTATCGGCATACCACCCATTAACTTTAGTAAAAATCCGCGCGAATTGCCAACTCTGTAGGGGAGAGGGCAGGGGAGAGGATCGGTGTGAGCTCGGTGGCTGCCGCGGCGCGGGCTAATCGATGCTGCCTGGATACTCCGGATCTTCCGGGTCGTCCTCGCGGGTTGGGGTTTCGGGGGGGAGCTCAGCCTCAGGGTCGATGTCGCGCAGGTAACGCCGCGCGATAGGGTCGCCGGGCTCGATTGTGAGCACGGTTTGGAAGTAGCGCGAAGCCTCATCGAGGTTCCCGCGTTTCAGCGCAAGCACGCCCATGTTCGATATGATCTTGGTGTTATCGGGCTCGAGCTGCAGCGCATCGCGAAGGTGTTTTTCGCCGGCCTCGAACTCTCCGAGCTCCATGCGGCAGATCGCCAGCTCGTTGAGCGTATCCGCCTTCTGGGGGCCGAGCTCGAGGACTCGAAAAAACGCAGTCTTCGCTTCCTGATACTGCTGCAGCCGGCGATGAGCCCAGCCGAGCAGGAACCAGGCGCGCCAAACCTCAGGAGAGCGTTCGAGAAACCGCTGCATCTTCTCAACAGCCTCGTGCTCGCGGCCGAGCTGCACGGCGTCGTAGGCTTGTTGAAACAACTCGTCGAGCAGATTCTGCGCATCGATCTCGGCGATTGTCTTGCGCGCTTCCTCCAGGCGTTCGCCACCCTCGGGAGCCGCCTCAACGTAGCGCTGCAGATGCTCACGCGCACGCTGGAAGTTATGGCGTTGCAGGAAGAAGAAACCGGCGTTCAGATCTACTTCGGGAGCGACTTCATCACGCGTTAGCAATGACTTGTAGTACGCGAACGCCTGCTCAAGGTAGGTTTCCTGTTTCTCGAGCTGCCCGCGCGACTCCGCCTGCTGCGCTCGCTGTTCATAGAGCAGAGCAAGGTTGAGCAACGGAGCGGTCTCCTCCGGCATGAGGCCGTGGAGGGCAAGAAAAATCTCTTCGGCTTGTTCGAACTGCTGATTGCGTGCCTGCAGAATCGCGGCTTCGGAAAGCTCCCCCGGGAGATCGGGCTTCACTGCGAGGATGAAATCACGGTAGTACCCGACGTCCTCATGCTCCGGCCGATAGGCCAGGATTTTGAGCATGGCCGAGATAATCTGCTCCCAGCTGAGGGAGCCGATATCGTAGCTTTCAACCGGTCCTGAGGTTTCTACCGGCAACATAATGTCCGGGTCAAGGCGAAACTCGCCGATGGTCCGTTCCACCTCGGACGGAATCGAGATGTAGACGATGTTTTCAAGCGGATCGAACTCTTTCATAGCGGTGTCCTTCCGCGTCAGCTCTGCTGAGAGGCGGAATCGGTATGTTCTTGTTGTTGTTGATGTAGGTATGTTTTGCCGTACGACTTGAGATAGCTGTTGATTCGGATTTTGTACTGCACCGGCACCGTCTCTTCGTCGTACTGAACCGCGAAGGCGCAGATGTCCTCGCGGCCTTCCACCGGTTCGAACCGTATTACAATGCCTGAGATCTCGAGCGGAGCGTCCTGGTCCTCGACTTCAATCCGCAGCGTAACTTTCTTATTCACCAGGAACTTGGCCAGTCCCACGATGATAAGCTTTGCCCCCCCAAAAGACAGATCTCTGATGATGCATTTGCGGGGCACGCCCTCGATTATCGCAATGGTGTTCTTCGCCTTCAACCCGAGCTTCCGCAGGCTGTCGGCGGTGATGACGATGCGTTCTTCCTTACGGCGCTTGGCGTTGATGTTGGCTTCCAGAAGGAGGCCGAGTACCTCGATCAGATCGTCCGGGGGACGCTGGGTATAACTAAGGGTCAGGAAGTTCAGCTGTTGCTTTTCAGCGTTGTATTGGCTGATGCCGGCAACGCGCGCTGAAACGAAAAACGAAAGCGGATCGGGCTTGTCACGTTGCACGAAGCTGAAGCGCAGCGAAACCAAATTGTTCGCTTTTCGGAGCGCTGTTGCGAGCGTTTCGTTCATACTTACGATCACCTTTGCCCCCGCCATGGAGCTCGAGTAGATCACGCACGGCCAGTGGTGGCCAAGGCATTTGAGGTGCACCTGCTTGGGAAACAGGCTGGTCGCCTTGATCACCTCGCGCGTGAAGGTAACGTCGACGGTATGGAACTGGTTATAGTAGTAGGCGATCTGTTGGCTGGTTGTTACCGGCATAGCGCTTGTGTTGGGCCATAGTACGGCAGCGACCTACCGTTGTCAATGTAAAACTGTCCCAAGTCTACACCAGGAAGAGGAGGTTTCGCTACCGGTCGTCGAGTCCTGCGTCGATCGTCTCGATCATTCGTTGCGTGAGCGTTTCGATCTCAGCGTCGATGGCTGGGTCACTGCCGGAAGGTGCCCTGGTGCGTTCCTTGAACAGCTCATCGATACTCAACAAAGCGGCCAGAATCGCCAGCTTCAACGGATCCTTGGTAGCAACCGAGCTTTCGACCTGCTGGATCTTGGTCCGCAGGTAGTCTAAGCAATCGGCCAGATATTCCGGATCCTGATCGGTTTCAAGGTGGAATGCTGTTCCGAGGAGCTCGATACGCATCACGACAGGTGCCCTCGCACCAACGGCGGCGGCCGCCGGTTAGAAGATCTCCAGCTCACCCGATGTGGCCGAGTCGCGCTCACGCCCGGGCGTGCTTGAGGTTTCCCCGGTGTCGGAGGCGTTGGACACCGTCCGACGATCATCGAGTTCCGAATGCGGGCTGAGACTCTCGACGTCGGCGTCGCGTGACTCGGAAGGGGCGCTCCCGGCAGCCTGGCCTTGCTCTGGGTCGGTATCCGCGGTCGCCGGCGTCTCGGGCGACACGCGTTCGCCTGCGAAGGTTTCGCCGTCCTCGAGCTCTGCGCCGCTCTCAGCCGCCTCTCCGTCATCGGTCAACTCATCCTCAAGCTGGTCAAGCTGCCCAAGGGCGGAGAGGATTCCTTGCTCGATTGCGGTCTGATCTTCCTTGATCTGCGCAATCTGTTGCTCGAGCTCCGATACGCGCGCTTGATATCCGCTCAGTTCTTCGCGCAACGTCGCGTTCTCCTGCTGAAGCGCGGAGATTCTGGCTACAGCCTTGTTCACCCGCTGTTCCAGCAGCCGAACCTGCTCGAGGCTTACCATAGTTAGTTATTCCCCAAACCGGATCTTGCGGTTTCAACCAGCGTTTCGAAGCTCTTCGGGTCTTCCAGCGCCAGGTGGGAGATCGTTTTGCGGTTCAGCTGTACGCCGGCTTGTTGCAGGCCGTGCATGAACTGCGAATAGTTCAAACCGTGCGCCCGTGCGCCGGCGGATATGCGGGCGATCCAAAGCTGGCGGAACTCGCGCTTGCGAGCTTTGCGGTCACGGTACGCGTACTGATTTGCTTTGCGGACCGCGTCCTTGGCGGTTCGGGTAAGCTTGCTTCGGCGTCCCCAGTAACCCTTAGCCTGGTTGAGGATTTTCTTGCGTCGGTCTTTTCGTCTTGTACCGTCTACTGCTCGTGGCATTGTGTTGCTCCTTCAGAGGGCAGGCATCAGCCGTAGGGAAGCAGGCGCTTCGCGCGCTGCGCCTCCACGGTGCTCAGGATGCCGTTCTTTCGTAACTTCCGCTTGCGCTTGGAAGACTTCTTCGTGAGAATATGGCGCAGCCCCTGCTGCTTGTACTTGACCTTACCGCTGCCGGTAACGCTGTAGCGTTTTGCGGCGCTTCTGCGCGTCTTTTGCTTGGGCATATCTTCGCTCCCTGTTTCGGTTGAGTTATCAGACCGCTGTGGTCGCTGTCTCTCGCTCTATCTGCTTCGCGTCTGTCTGTTCTACTCGTCAGGACGACTGTCAGGACGACTGCGCTTCAGGTTCCGCTTGCGACTGCTTCTTTCCGGAAGAGCTCACGATCATCGACATGAACCTCCCTTCCATTGCAGGCGGCTTATCAACGTGGCAATCGTTACCCAGTAAATCCAGAATCCTGTTCAGTACATCCCGTCCGAGCTCGGTGTGAGCGAGCTCACGCCCGCGGAACCGAATCGTGACCTTCACCTTCTGCCCTTCATCGAGGAACTTGCGGATGTTCTTGGTTTTGAACTCAAGATCATGGTGTTCGATCTTGGGCTGCATCCGCACCTCTTTGAGCTTCAGCTGCTTCTGTTTCTTGCGTGATTCACGCTGCTTCTTTTCCTGCTCGAACTTGTACTTACCGTAATCTAAAAGCTTGCAAACCGGCGGGTTGGAGTTCGGGGCAACCTCAACCAGATCGAGCCCCTTTTCACGAGCGAGGTTCAAAGCCTCGACAGTGGGGACGATGCCTCGCTGACCGCCTTCATCGTCGATGAGGCGGACCTCTCGAACCCGAATCCGTTCGTTTGCTCGCAGTTCTTTACTGGACAATGGCCCTCCTTGAATACATTCAGCCTAACGTGTAGGTTTTAGAGCGTACACTGTATCACCATGGTTTGAAAGAGTCAAAGGGCGGGAACCGTGTTTTCCCGGCGTTGACGGGCCTCGGTACCGCTCTCCAGCGGGCGTAGCATATCGCATTTGAAAGGTTTTGTATATGAGTGCGCTTCGTGACGGGATTGAGCTCGCGAAGTCGTTAGAAGGCGAGAGCATCAATACCTACGAAATCTATCAGGCGATAACCGAACACGCCGATTTGCACCGCATGTTGCAGGCGCTGGTCGAGGGTGGGCTTGCACGCGTGCAGGATCTCGAGCGCTTTGAGAACCGCTTTGATCCGGAACGAATTGTCGATCCCGCGAAGCTCTCCGGATTGCATATCGACGATCTGCGGATCGCGCAGGTCTTTGATGCCGGTATGGAGTACACGGACTTCCTGGAGCTGATCTGCGAGCGAGAGGACAACACCGCGGTGCTCTACGATCGCCTCGCCGCGGTAGTCGCTGACCGGGAGCCGCAGTACGCGCTTAAGCGCCTCGCCGAAGATACCCGCCGCCGGCTATGGCTCGTGCGGTCACGGCTCGAGCTCGAGCGGCTTTGACCGGCAGGAACCGCCCCGCACCGTGTGGGTGTTATCCTGAAGCGGTAGCGCGGGAGGCCTCGCGGCGGCTCAGTCGGTTCCGCGCAGCAGGAAGCAGACCTCTGTGGACAGAAGGTTACACAGGAACGGCACGCGCGGCTTTCCGTTGCTCGTGTCTATAATCCGGATGATTTCGTACCCCATCTCCCGGCAGAGCACTTCAAAGTCCTTGCGCGTACAGAAGTGAATATTCGGTGTGTCGTACCATTCGTACGGGATATGCCGGTTCACCGGCATGCGCCCGCCGACAAACAGCTGCAACCTGTTGAGGATATGGGCGAAGTTCGGGAAATTGACGATGCCGAACCGCCCTACGCGAAGCATCTCCTGGAGCAGGAGATCGGGGCGATGTACCACCTGCAGCGTATGATTGAGGATGACGTAATCGTAACTATTGGTGGTGTAGTCCTTCAGCCCCTCGTCGAGATCTCCCTGAAAGACCGACAATCCGCGGCTAATGCAGGTCCGGATCATCCGTTCTTCGATGTCGACGCCGCGACCGCGCACCCCTCTTTCACGGATGAGGCGTTCGAGGAGCTCGCCTTCGCCGCAGCCGAGGTCGAGCACGGTGCTGCCGGGCTCAATCAGATGCAGGATCTCGGCGTAGCTGAAATGTTGGCGGTGATGTCCGTTATGCTCCATCCGGGCGTTATTTTTCATCCAGGCCTTCCAGAAAAGACGACACCAACGGCGCCTGCCTGTCGATCTCAAGAAAGAACGCGTCGTGGCCGTAGGGGCTTTCGAGCTGTACGTACGAGACGTCCACCCCCTGGCGCATCATCGCAAACACTACCTCTTTCGACTGGTAGGGCGGATAGAGCCAATCGGAGCTGAAGGTGACCACAAGAAACTTCGCCCGGCAGTTCTGTACCGCGCGTTCCAGCCCGTCGAAGCGCGCGCCGAGGTCGTAGTAGTCCATCGCCTTACTCAGGTAGATGTAACTGTTGGCGTCAAAGCGGTCGACGAACTTATCGCCCTGGTATTCGAGATAACTCTCGACCTGGAACTGGTCTTCAAAGTCAAACCCGAAATTGGCGCGCTCCTGAAGCCGCCGGCCGAACTTCATGCCCATCGCCTGTTCCGACAAATAGGTGATGTGCCCGACCATCCGCGCGATCGCAAGCCCCCGGGCCGGAGGCTGCCCATCGTAATAGTCGCCGCCTTTCCAGAACTCGTCCGAGACGATTGCGTTACGCCCCACGGCGTTGAAGGCGATCGCCTGCGCCGAAAGACGCGAGGTGGCCGCCATGATGATGGCCGATCGCGTCCGCTCCGGGTAGCGCACCGTCCATTCGAGCGCCTGCATGCCGCCCATCGATCCGCCCGCGACCGAGTACAAGCGGTCGATGCCGAGGTGATCGATAAGCTCCCGCTGGACTTTTACCATATCGTCGATCGTGATGACCGGGAAACTCAGGCCGTACGGCCGACCGGTTTCAGGGTCGATGGAGCCGGGGCCGGTGGTGCCCTGGCACCCGCCGAGCACGTTCGAACAGATAACAAAATAGCGGTTGGTGTCGAAAGCCTTGCCCGGACCGATCATGTTGTCCCACCATCCGGGGTGACGGTCCTCGGCGCTGTGATACCCGGCCGCGTGCGCATCGCCGGAAAACGCGTGCTGGATCAGAATCGCGTTGCTGCGATCGGCATTGAGCCGGCCGTAGGTTTCGTAGCGCACCGTTATCGGGCCGAACTCGGTGCCGCTCTCGAGCGTGATACCCTTTCCGGGTACCCCGAAGGTGTAGTCTTGCGGCGTTACGATACCGACGCTTCCCGGGGCGGCGGCGTTTCCCGGCCCGGGGCCTGCGGGGTGGTGCTTGATGCGATCGCTGTCTTGTCGAGCGCTCTCTCCGGCAGGCGCGTGTGAGTCCATATCTGTGCTGATCCTAGGCAGCTCGGCGACGACTGTCAATAACACCCGTTTGCCGCCGCAGCTTGATGCGGGGCCGCATTCATGATAGCGTTAGCCGCCACGTAACCCGTTGACCAGAGCAGGACGCAACCATGTTTTTGTTTCTTCTAACCGCAGTTCCGATCGCGTATCTCTTGCTGTTGAGTTTCGGGGGGCAGACTAATCAGCCGGCAGCCATTACGCTGGTGCCCTTTGTGAAGGGCGCGCTCCTGTTTCTCCCGGTGATCGTGCTTCTCCTCATCCTCGAGCAGATTGTTCCTGAACAGTTCAACCCCGGCAGGCTGTATCTGCGCTATGCGCTGCTGCGCATGGCGGTGCCGTTTCTGATCGCCGCGGCCGGCGCATTGCTCGTGGTCCGCGGGGGCTTGAAGAATGACTTTGCCGGGGGAACCACCGCGGTTTTGTCGTTCATGAGCGGGTATTACAGCGTTTTAGGCATCTTTGACACGGTAGCGAACATCGGTGAAACCGACGCCTACATTCTCTTCATGTTGCCGACCCTGCGCCTGGTGATCATCGCTCTGGTTCCCTTCGTGCTTATTGACGCCTTGCGCGCCTATGGTTTTGCGCGAGTCGCAGCTTTTCTCGCGGCTGCGGCAGTCCCGTTCGCGCTCGCCGCGGTCCCATGGTTGTATCGGCTCGGATTCCTAGGCGGAGCCGTCGGTCTTAGCGCGGCGTTGGTCGTGATCGCCGCTGCGGTCTACCTCAGATTCATGGTCACTCGACTGCCGGTCAGCGGTTGAGCGCCTCGAAAACTGCGTTTGAGGGCACAATTCCGGCTCAACACTCGCTTCGGGGTAGCCGAAAAGTGTTAGTAGGGGATTGTGTGGTCGCTCGGAGGCTTTGGCGGTGTTTCAATGGTGGTGTACAGCTCGGCTTTTAGGCCGCGCGCACGCAGCCGTCGCGACGGTGCCGTTCGTTTGACAAAGGTATAGGGCGACCATATAATTTCGATAGCGAGAAGTGCGTAACTAGTGTATGAGGTAAGGAGATTCACATGAAAAAGCGCAGCCTGCTCGCGATATGCCTTGCTGTTATGGTTTTGTTACTCGCGGCTCCGGCATTCGCGCAGAACGCGGTTCGCAACTTCCAGTCGGTCGTTATTGAGGACTTCAATGACCCCGAGGAGAGCCGCTGGATCGTCCGCGGGAGTAAGTTCATAGCAGACGACTATCCCCAGTGGACCCACGTGCGGGCTTGGCCGGATGCTCTGTATCGGCATGAGCCTGAGGATGTTACGCTGCGGTCGCTCGGCATCAATGCAGCCTTCAATCGTCGCGGGTACAACTATCTCGAGATCATACCGGCGGAGCTAAACGACAACGGGGATCTGGAGCCGAGTGCTATCCCGATCCCGGGAATGGCCGAGTCGATGGATCTCTGGGTCTGGGGATCGCTGCGCAACTACTACATGGATGTGCATTTCCGCGATCACCAGGGCATCATCCATACACTGCGATTAGGAGACATCAACTTTCGCGGATGGCGAAACCTGCGCATCAATATCCCTCGATGGATACCGCAGCAGGTTGATTACGTCCCCGAACGGCGCGGACTGGAACTCGTCAAGCTGGTGTTGTGGACTCGCCCTCAGGAGCGCGTAGACCAGTTCTTCGTATACCTGGATGAGATCAAAGTCATGACTGATCTATTCGAGGAACGCTTTGACGGCGAAGACCTGGCCGATCCGGAGTTCATCCGCCAGATCTGGGAAGATTAGTAAGGAGTGCGAGTAATGAAAAGGCTGTGCTATGTCGTCGTGCTGTTGACGATTATTCCCACTATGCTGATTGCGCAACCGCAGGAGATTGATCCCGGTCGCCTGGGGGTGGATGCTGCGCAGCAGCGCCTGCAGGAAATCTCGGTCAGCCGCTTCGAAGATCCCGGATTCTGGCGGGTTTCGATGACCCTGGACAGTGGAGTGATAACCTATCGCCGTCTGGAAGGCGGTCCGATGGAAGCCGAGCCGATTGAAGCTGAGCTCGAGGCGGGCATCGACGAGCAAAACCGCTACGTGCTGGGCGTAAAGGCGGAGTTCTTTCGCCGTAGGGCGAGCAACATCTTCATTGAAGCGGCACGCCCCATTCCGATTCCCGGGGTTGTGAAGACACTGTCGGTATGGGTGGTCGGGCGAAACCGGAATCACCGGTTGAACGTCGTGTTAAACGACTATTTCGGCAACCCTGTCGTTCTGCCGATGGGGAGGATGAACTTTTCCGGCTGGCAGCAAATGGAGGTTGCGATTCCGCCGCGCATACCGCAGGAGGACCTGTACATCGGCGGTGATCGCGGCCTACAGTTTGTGGGGTTCCTGATCGAGCCTGACCTCCTGCAGAGCTACGGGTCATACTATGTATACTTCGACGACATGCGCGCCGTTACCGATCTCTTCGCGGAGGAGGTCCGCGATCCGGACGACATGGTAGACTCATGGTAGCGGTCGCATAGGAGGCGCAGGTCGGGTCGGCGAAAACGGCACCGATGATCACAAGCTGTCAGGAAAAGCCCGTCGCGATAGACTCGTCGGCGGGTTTTTTGTATAACTCCGGCAACTGCACTGCCCGGAGGTGACGGGTCTGTTCGACTCGCCGACGCGGTTGTGCACAAGGAGAGATCATGGCTGGTCGCGACTCGAGCAAGGATCAGAACCAGAGTCCGCTTCAGGGTGCGGAAGACTACAAGGAGCTGTTGCGCTCCGTCTATTTTCTGCGCAATTTGCAGGATTCCGACCTGGAGCTGGTGGCCGAGCGCTGCAGCGAGCAACAGTTCGCTCCCGGCGAGACGATCTTCCGTGAAGGCGACCGCGGCGAGCGGTTCTACATCATTCTCTCCGGCGATGTCGAGATCTGGAAACGCGATCCGCAACTCGGGGAGCAGTTGCTTGCCATACAGGGTCCGGGGGAGATGTTCGGTGAGATCGCATTGGTGGACGATCTGTCGCGCAGTGCCACGGTGATGGCGCGCGGGCCGGTGCGAGCATTGTATCTCACGCGCGAGCGACTCGACGAAGTCCTCGATGCCTCATCCTCGGTCGGGCGCTCGCTGCTGCGGTCGCTTGCCTCGATGGTACGCGAGAGCAATCGCCATTATCTCGAAGATCTGCGCGCTCGCAACCGCAAGCTTGAGCAGGCGTATCGGAGGCTCGAAGCCACGCAGAATGAGCTGCTACGGGCCGAGCGGCTGTCAACCCTTGGGAAGTTTTCGGGGATGCTGCTCCACGACCTGCGGAATCCGCTTTCGGTGTTGCGCGGCTTTGCGGAGCTGATCTATAACCACCACGCGGACCCCGAGCGGGTGAGACGCTACGCCGCGAGGATTGTGAAGGAGGCTGAGAGGCTCGATGAGCTCACTACCGAGCTCCTTGATTACTCGCGCGGTGAGATCAGGCTCGAGCTGCAGCCGGTCAGTATCGATGCGCTGTTCGCAACGGTACGCTCCTGGTTCGAAAGCAGCGAGCGAGAAAGCGAGATAACCCTCAAGGTGCGCAATGAGCTATCCGACACAGTGCTGCTCGACGAGAAGCGCATGCTTCGCGTCCTGTGGAACCTGGTAGAGAACGCCGCAAAGGCGATGCCTAAGGGCGGCGACCTGGTACTCGAAGCGGTTACCGAGGAAGACGAACGCCTCTGCATCACGGTGCGGGATACCGGTTTCGGGATGACCGAGGAGGTCCGCGCGCGAGTGTTCGAGCCGTTCTTCTCGACGGCACACGGCGGTGGTACCGGGTTGGGCATGGTCGTCGTTCGAACGGTCGTCGAGGCGCACGGCGGCAGCGTATCTCTGTCGAGCGAACCGAATCACGGCACAACCGTCCGGCTGCGACTGCCGCTCAATGGATAGCGTTCGGACCGGAGCGCCGTCGCCGCGGAGATCTCACTGCGTCACTCTGAACAACATCCGGTAGTTCTCGCGCACGCGATCGATCAGGTACGGCAGTGAAACCCCGCGCAGCTCCGCGAGGGCGGCGTACGTATGACCGATCAGCCCCGGGTGATTAATCCGACCGCGGCGCGCCTGGGGGGCGAGGTAGGGCGCGTCGGTCTCGACCAGAAGGCGCTCCCAGGGAACCATACGAGCGGCTGCGCGTACCTCATCGGCTTTTTTGTAGGTGAGGTTACCCGCAAACGATACATGGAAGCCTCGCGCAAGCGCCTGCTCGGCAAACTGCGGGCCGCTCGAGAAGCAGTGCATGATTCCGCGTCCGGGCGCCGGTGAGACTGCGTCGAGCGCGGCGAGAATGTCGTTGTCGGCGTCACGATTATGGATGATCACCGGGAACTCCCGCTCAGCCGCCATCTTCAGCTGTTGATCGAACAGGTAGCGTTGGCGGTCCATCGGGGCGTACATGCGAAAACGGTCGAGCCCGGTCTCCCCTAAAGCGACTACAGCCGGGTTGTTCAGCTGGGAGGCGAGGTCGCTGAGAAGGGGACCATACTCGGCTTCGGCGGACGTCACCGGATGAAGCCCTGCCGCCAGATGGAGCCCCGGTTGTTGCGCTGCCCACTCACGTCGCCGGTCGAACCCCGCGGTGCTGATGCCGATGTCGAGCGCGTATTCGAGCCCGGCCGCGAAACAGGCGCTGAGTACGGCAAGGGGATCGAGCCCTTTCCGTTCCATCTCGGACAGGTGCAGATGGCTGTCGATCATGCCGTCTGCGAGCTGTGACTCGAGTTCGCTCATGCGTTCGAGTCCTTTGTCTGCTGCAGATCCCCGGCACGCGGCTCGAGTACGTGGTCAAGGCGTGCCCGCAAGGTGGGAAGCAGAGCGCTGAGCCGGCCAGTTACCTTTAAGCTGCAGATCTCGTCGGCGCGCGTGCGTCCGTCGTTCAGGATAACGATCGGAATTCCTAGTTTGTGCGCCTTCAGCACAAAACGATAACCCGAGAAAACCGTCAACGAGGACCCCAGAGCAACCAGGCAACCGGCGGAAGACAGGAGCCGAAACGCGCGCTCGACGCGTTCACGCGGCACGGTCTCACCGAACAGAACGACGTTCGGCTTCAGCGGGCCGCCGCAATGCAGGCACTTGGGCACGCGAAAAGCGGCTTCGTGATCCCGGTTCAACTCAATATCACCGTCGGGCGCAATCGCCTGCGTCTCGGTGATCCAGTCCGGATTCGCCCTCAGGATGCGGTGCTGCAGCGCGCTACGGGCCTCGAGCGCGCCGCATGCGAGGCAGACTGCCTCGGCCAGGGTGCCATGCAGGTCGATCACCGTCCTGCTGCCCGCCGCCTGGTGAAGTTTGTCGACGTTCTGCGTCACCACCGGCCCGAACGCTCCCTGTCGCTGTAGCTCTGCTACAACCCGATGAGCGAGGTTCGGTCGCGCTGCGGCGATATGGGGCCAGCCGATCGCGCTGCGTGCCCAGTACCTACGACGCGCGGCGGTGCTGCGCCGAAACTCCTGATAGCCGATCGGATTACCACGCCGCTGCACGGCGTCGGGACCCCGGTAGTCGGGTATTCCCGAGTCGGTGCTGACACCTGCGCCGGTCAGCACGAACGCCGGCCCGGTCGCTGTGGTGAGTAGGCGAGCGCACTCCGCTAATGCGTCATCAGTGGTCACAGCTCGTACGCTACGGCAAGGCGGTGCACGCGGTCAAGCGGTTGACAACCGGTCGGCGGGCTTCCCGCGCCTCTCCGGGGAAGCGCCGCGCCGGCCAAGGGTTTTCTGTCAGGCGCTTGACTACCGCGCCGCTCCGCCTAAGAGCCGCTCCAGCCGCGCGTAGCCCGTGCGCGGCCCGCGCGTTGCGCGCGCCGGCGGCCGCCTTTGTCCCGATTGACAAACGTGCTCTCTCATACTATATTTTGAGTAGTCAAACATGTAGCTTGTTTAATTCAAACAGTGAGTTCGCCTGTGAGAAGCTGCCGAATTGTCGGCGGCCGAGCAACCGACTACGAAAGCGAGGATGCCGTGTTACAGCGGGTTGAACGCAGCAGATTGAGGCGCGGTGGAGAGCCGCGCGCCTACCAGGCGGTTCGTCGGCGCGACCATGACGCGACCGAGACGATCAGCGCCTACCCGCGCAGTACGGTAGCGGTGGGCGTGTATGAGCTCAGCGCTGCCTACGACGGTCCTCCGGTGCTTGAAGACGTGAGCTTTGAGCTTGCCCGCGGCGAGCTCGTGATCATACTCGGTCCCAACGGAGCCGGCAAATCCACCTTGTTCAAGATCCTCACCGGGCTCAAAACTGCGAGCTCCGGGCGCATTTCGGTCCTCGGACATTCGATCGGCGCGGCGCGGGCGGAGGGCTGCATCGCGTACGTCCCGCAGGAAGAACACATCGACTGGCAGTTTCCGATCTCGGTCTGGGACGTTGTTTTCACCGGGCGGTACGGACTGCTCCGCAACGAGGGCGGCGTCAAGCGTTTTCTCCCGGCACGTTGGGCACGGCGTGAGGACCGGGAGGCGGTCGCCGCTGCGCTCAACGCGGTTGCGATGTACGAGTACCGCGATCGGCCGATCGGAGCGCTGTCGGGGGGGCAGAAGAAACGGGTGTTTCTTGCGCGTGCGCTCGCGCAGGAGGCGGCCGTGTTGCTGCTGGATGAACCGCTCGCCGGGGTTGACCGCCGCTCCGAGGATCTCATTTTCGATGTTCTCCAGCGGGCGAAAGCGGAAGGTCGGACGTTGTTAATGGTGACGCATGACCTGCAGAGTGCCGAAGAGCACGGCGATCGTCTGCTGCTGCTCAACCGTTCAGTTATCGCACTGGGATCTCCGGATGAGGTCCTGAGCCACGACAACCTGCTGCAGATGTTTCACGGGGCCGCGCCGTTGCGCCGCCACGCGCAGGTATCGACGCAGGTCTAGACGCAGATATAGGGGCAGGTATGGTGAGCCGGGTTGCACAACTGGCAACGGGACTGTACGAGGTCGGGATCGCGGCGACCGAAGCGTTGGTGCGGGTGTTTGCCGCCTTTGTTTCGCTGTTTCCGGCGGTCATCTCGCAGCCGTTTCAGTATGCTTTTATGCAGCGCGCCCTGTTGACCGCGTTGATTGTCGGTGCGGTGTGCGGGGTCCTTTCCTGTTA
>PUNW01000014.1 GCA_003552665.1 Spirochaetaceae bacterium
GCAATCACCTCAGTCTTGGGGTTGGTGCCGTGCTCCTCCAGCCGAAAAAACTTCAACATGCTCACTCGCCTCCTTGTGCCGTATGAATATGCATTCGCACGCGGAGACTATACAGTTTCGGGCGGGATTTTGCATCCCCCGGTTCTGGAAATTACGATATTTTTTACCACAAAAACTCGTCGGGCAGAGCGGTACGGATCTCTTCGTAGTACTCGTCGGCTACATCGCGGGCCGCCTGCACCGTCTGCACGCCTTCACTCGAGCGCAGCATGATCTCCTGCACCGCGTCCTCGAGAATCTCCCACTCGATCGCTGAGAGAAGCGCGTAGACCGCGGGCTTGTCGTCAGCGAGCCCCTCTCTCACGATCGTGTGGATGGCTTCCGATTCGCCGTAGATCCCGTACGGATCATCGAGGATACGAAGGTCATGCCGCGCAAACTTCACGTGCGGATCCCAGCCGGTGACTACAATCGGCTCCTCGCCGACCACCGCATCATCCAGCGCCGCGGTCATGGTCGCATCGCTGCCTTCCACAAGCTCAAACACCCCAAGCCCGCCGACGTCGCGCCCAATCGCCGCGGCGGTCTGTTGCATCATCCCCGCATCGGGATCTATCCCGATAATAAGGCGCTCAAAACGCTCTGCATGCTCCACGAGATCATCAATGCTTTGGATCTCCTCGAGGTAGGCCGGCACCACCAAGCCCAAAGCCGCGTCTTCGTAGTTGGGCCCCAGATCGACAAGGTTCTCGCGATGCTCCTCCCACTCGGAACCATGAGTAGACGGCAACCAGCCTGAGAAATGCGCGTCGGCCTCACCCGCGGCCACAGCAGCCCACATAACCGGGTTTGAAACCGAGGTAACCGAAACATTATAGTTTCCACGCCGAAGGATCTCCCCCACAAGGTACGTGACCGCCGGCTCCCGGTCCCACTCTACGTACACCAGGTCCACGTGCCCGCGCCCCTCCTCCTCCGCGCACCCGGCAACCCCTAACAGTAACAGTGCGGCCAACGTCGCTACGCATACCTTTGCGCTCACCGCAGCCCCCTTCACTTCCGGTCTCGGCCCAAAGCCCGGCACACATCATCGCCGTGCGCCCTGCCGGGCGCACCTTAGAAAAAGGCCGCCCAAACGGGCGGCCCTGATGTCTACAAACGTAGCTTAGTTTACCGCCTCAATTCCGGCGGTACGAAAACCGCGGCGCATTAGCCACTTCGCCTGGTCAAGCCCATTAGGGAAGCCAGGTCTCCACAAGGTCGCGGTTTTCCTCAACCCAGACTTGCGCGTTGTCGTACGGATCGCCGTGGACCTCGTCCGCATTCCATTCCATCAGTTCTGCAAAGTCCTCAACTTCCCAGTAGAAGTTGTCGAGGAACTGATACACTTCCGGCATGTCGTCCTGCAGCCCCTGGCGAACTATGGCTGCAACATACTCGACTTCGCCGTACACGCCTTCCGGGTCTTCAAGGTACTTCAGCTCATGCCGACCTTCCTTGGGATGCGGTGTCCAGCCGGTAACCACAACCCAATCCTCGTTGTCATACGCATCGGCGAGCGCCGCCTGCATCGCCGCATCGCTGCTTTCAACCAGCGTCAGGTTGAGACCGTACACATCGATGGCGTCTTCGGTAGCGGCCATGATGCCGGCTCCCGGCTCAATGCCGATAATCTCGCCGCCGAACTCATCGGCATGGTCGTTGAGCTCGGCGATGCTGTCGATCTCGACGTAGGTCGGCACCATCAGCCCGATGCGGGCACCGTCGAGCAGCGCACTGAGCTCTTCAACACGGCCTTCGGTGGCTTCTCGATACTCACCGTGGGTGTGCGGCAACCATGCGCTGAGCATGCCGTCGCCGTCGCCGGCCGCAATACCTTCCCACATCGCTGCTGCGCTCAGGGCCGTCACGGTGACGTCATACCCCATCTCTTCGAGCACCACCTGCGCAACATAAGTCGCGGCAATCTCGCCTTCCCACTCGACGTACAGCAGCTCAACCGTTTCAACCGGCTCTTCCTCCGGCGCCCCGCCGGCGAATGCGCCGACAGCACCCAGACTGGCTATTAGTGCCATTGCCGTAACTACAGTAACAAAACGTTTCATATCTAACCTCCTTTAAGGTTACATGAATCAAGACCATTACCGCGGACGGATACGCGCCCCGGTAAACCAACTATCTCACTCTCATTATCTTCTCTCTCATTAATCATCTTCTCTCTCATGCGCGCACACGGCGCGTTGACCGCCCGATCATACCGCCTTCCCGATCATACCGCCTTGCTGGCCGCACCGATCTTCTGGGTGATGCGGTCGAGAATCATCGCGACAACGACAACCGCGATCCCGGCCTCAAATCCCTGACCCGGCCGCAGGCGTTGAATTGCACGCCACACTTCGCCGCCGAGCCCGCCGGCTCCGATCATCGCCGCGATAACAACCATCGAGAGCGCCAGCATGATCGTCTGGTTCACGCCCGCCATGATGGTCGGCTTGGCCAGCGGGATCTGCACCTTGATCAGCTTCTGCATCGTCGTTGACCCAAACGCATCCGAAGCCTCGATCAACTCACGGTCGATCTGACGTATCCCGAGCGAGGTCAAACGGATGACCGGCGGGATCGAAAAGATCACGGTGGAGAACAACGCCGAAACGGCGCCCAGGCCGAAGAACGGAATGGCCGGAATCAGATATACAAACGCCGGCATGGTCTGCATGAAGTCCAGAATCGGCCGCAGGATCTGGTAGATCGTCTCGTACAGGCCGCCGAGAATCCCGATTGGAAGGCCTAATAGCATCGCGATCAAGGTGGCGAGCACCACCAGCGCGATAGTCGACATCGTGGGCTCCCACAACCCCAGGTTCCAGATAAACACCATCCCGAGCGCCGAACCGAGAGCAACCTTGCGCCCGCCGAACCTCCAGCCTAAGAGACCGATAAGGATCACAATGACCCATTCCGGCGGCCACAGCAGCCCGTCTTCAAGCCGTCCGATACCCACTCGCATCAGCGCCGCAATCGCCCTGGTCACGCCCGCAATCGCACCCGTCAGCCAGTTAAGAAACGCGTCTATCCACCCTGCCAGCGGTATTCGTGGAATTATATCGCCCATCATTGTGTGTCACCCCCCTCGCGCTCAGCCAGCGCCGCGAGAACAGAACCGCGAACCACGATTCCACGCAGCCGATGCTGCTCGTCCATCACCGCAACCGGGTTGTTGTTCTCCGCAACCAACGGGAAGATGTTGCGCACCGGCTCATCCGGTGGCACGGTCGCGCATTCGTCGCGGCTGGTAATCTCGTCCAGCCACTTGTCGGCTTTCTTGGCAGCCTCAACCGCTCGTTCCGCGGTCACGTGACCCAGCAGCTCCCAGTTGGACTGTTTCACTACGAAGATTCCCGAAAGCCCAGCTTCGCGCATCTTGCGCAGCGCGGTGCGCGGACCGTCCTTCACGAACGCCACCGGCTGGGGCTTCTTCATCACATCCTCGGCGGTGAGCACCTTTGTGACGTCGACGTTGGCTACGAACTTCGCCACATACTCGGTCGCCGGCTGGGTCAGGATTTCCTCGGCGGTACCGATCTGTTCGATCCCCCCGTCTTTCATCAGAACGATGCGATCGCCCATCTTGAGCGCTTCGTCCAGATCGTGCGTGATGAACAGGATGGTCTTTTGCACCTGCGTCTCGAGCGACAGCAGCTCGTCCTGCATGTCGGTGCGGATCAGAGGGTCCAGCGCGCTGAACGCCTCGTCCATCAACAGCACGTCCGGCTCTACCGCTAGTGCACGGGCAAGCCCGACCCGCTGCTTCATGCCGCCGCTGAGGTTCTCAGGGTAATAGGCGCCCCACCCCTTTAGGCCGACGAGCGCGAGCGCCTCTTCGGCCTTCTGAAAACGCGTTTCACGATCCACGCCCTGTATCTCCAGCCCGTAGGAGGCATTCTCGACCACCGTCTTGTGCGGAAACAGTGCGAAGCTTTGAAACACCATCCCGAACTTCTCGCGGCGCAGCGCGCGCAGATCATCAATGCTCAGCTCGGTGATGTCCTGGTCGTCGATGTAGATCTTGCCGAACGTGGGCTCGATCAGGCGATTGACGCAGCGGATCAAAGTGGACTTGCCGCTTCCGGACAGCCCCATCACCACGACAGTTTCGCCTTCGTGGACGTCGAAGCTGGCATCGGCCACACCGACTACCTGGCCGGTACCGTCCAGGATCTCGTCTTTGTCCATGCCCTGCTCGAGGAGCTCCCGAGCCTTCTCCGGATTCTTCCCGAAGATCTTATACACGTTCTGGATACTGATCTTGACTTTCGGCTGTTCCGGCTCAGTAGCGACTTGCGCGCTCTCGCCGGTACTTGGTATCGTCGCTTCCATACAGCTACTCACTTCCTTATGTGCTGATTTCTTTGTTCATTCGTACTCTTCATTTCTGCTGACCAAAACAGCGCGATTCGCAAATTGGGAACTCCAAACATCGCTGTATACTATAATGTGCCAAACCTTCCTTCAAACGTTAACCCCTGTGAGCGACTAATAAAAAGAATTCTGAGGTGGGGAGCAAAGTGCTGTGCAGCTTCTGCGGGACAATTTCATAGATCATCTAAATGGTACCGGTAGCGGACCCCGGCGTCAAGCGAAATACGGCATCTTTTGTGGATATGCTGCCGGTATTTATGGTATAAAGTCACACTCAACTCATCTGCAGGAGCCGTCTACCAGTTATGAATGTAGTGTGTTTGGACCTAGAAGGGGTACTCATTCCCGAAATCTGGATCAACGTGGCCGAGCGCACACAAATCAGTGAGCTGCGCCTCACAACCCGTGACATTCCCGACTTCCACCAGCTAATGTCGCGGCGTTTAGAGATATTAGACGAGCACGGAATCAGGATCGACGATATTCATGCCGTCATCGGCGCAATGGACCCTCTCGATGGCGCACTTGCCTTTATTCGCCGGCTCAGAAGCCGCCGTTCGGTGATCATCCTTTCCGATACCTTTACCCAGTTCGTGGAGCCGCTCATGGCGAAGCTCGAGTGGCCGGTGCTGTTCTGTAATGAGCTCGCAATCGAGCCGGACGGGCGAATCAGCGGATATCGCCTGCGCCAGGAAGACGGAAAACGGCGCGCCGTGGAAGCGCTCCAGTCGATCAATCTCAGCGTGACGGCGGCCGGAGACTCGTACAACGACCTCTCGATGCTGCGCACCGCCGATCGAGCCGCCTGGTTTCGCGCCCCGGGGTCCATACTTGCGGAGCATCCGGACCTCCCGGCCTTCAATTCGTACGACGAGCTGCTTGCCTTCACCGACAACGTGGGCGAGTGATCCTGTTCCTGAGTCTCAGGTGGAACCGGAGCGCAGAACGGCAGACAGGATCTCCCGCGTGATGGCGTACAAGGGCGGCACACCCTCGGCAAGGCGCAGGCGCTCGGACAGGCGCGCCTCGCTGCGTCCGGGAAGGTCCGAGACGTAGTAATAGAACTGCAGCAACAGCGCATGCGGCACTACACCGATCTGACCAGCCTCGAGAATCTGACGATAGTAATGCGCCCCTTCCATCTCGAGCCCGATACAGCCCCACAGGTGCCGATAGAACTGCAGCATCTCACGATTTTGCAGCAAGGTCCCGTCGACGGTCAGAAGCGGACCAACCTGAACCTCACGGTCGGGCATGCGGGCACGCAGCGTTTCCAGTGTAGCGTCGTCCGGCTCCGGCAGCGGGTGAAACTGATCAAGGCTCTGCTGTATGAACGCCGTCGGCACGAGCACGTCACCGCGGTTGCCGAGCAGCGCTCCCGCCTTGCCCATCAGACTGATGCTGCGCAGATTGGTGCCGAAAAGCATCGCTAGGTTCTTGATGATGTAGCCGGCCTGCTCACCGAACGCATAATCGATGTTGACAATCAGTTTGCGGCTGCCGGGCGGTACCGGCGGAACGCCGGGATCGATCGCGGCATCGACCAGCCGCCCGCTGTCGATCAGCTGCACCTCAATGCCGGTTGAGACCGTCTCTTCGATGCGGTAAATCCCGTAATCGCGCTCGGCTTCGCGCGCACGGTTGAGCTCCTTAGGTTCAGCCGCGAAGTAGTCCCGCGCCACCGCGTAGATCAGGTCCTCCTGATGCGTCCAGTCCTGCGAGAGAAGGTTGTGCCGTTTCTTTGCGGCCCAGTCAAGGATCCTACCCCGGGCTTCGGCGAAGTACGGATTGAGGCAGTTACCGACCGAGTGCGTGTTGCTGCTGATCACGTGCACTTCCAGATCCGGCGGTAGGTCGCTGGGATCGTGCCCGAGCAGCTCGTTCGTAGCCGCTCCGAGCTGGGTAGTCCACAGCTCGATGCGGTGCTGATTGTAGGTCTTCTTGCGCCGGCGCACGTCGATCGTGAACATCTCGCGATGTCGCAGAATCTCGTTCAGACGCTGTGCGGTGTTCTCCGGCCACACCGTCCGTAGGCCACGCAGCTCTTCCGAGTTGAAAGGAAGGCTCTCTAGAAACTCCAGTTCCGACCCGTATTCCGCACCACCCGCTCCCGTCACGTAGCGCTGCAGCGCACCGGCTACATCGCGGTACTGTAGTCGGCGGCGAATCTTGCGCGCTTCAAACGCGTACAGACACAGACACGAAACCAGATCGATAAGATCCGAAAGCCCGCTGCGGATGAGAACCATGCTCTTGCCCGGGAGCATCTCCCAGACTTCCCGCCGCCGTGCGAGAGTGCGGACGGCCGGAAAGAACGCATGCGGCGGATCGTACACCTCGGGAATCTCATCGATTAACAGATACGCAAAGGTGTGGGTAACGTTCTGCGGCAGTCGCCGCACTGCGTACGACAGCGCGTGGCAGTCAAGCTCGCTCATAGAGGACGCGCCCGGGTGCAGTGCCGGTTTCAAACGCCGATAGAGCGGCACCAGGCGCGAGATATTGATATAACCGTTGTTGGCCCCTCTCGTGAGCTCCAGCTTGAAGCGGTCGAATCCGGCAAAGATCCCCTGCTTGTCGCGTAAGATTGTCCCCAGAGCCTGCGCGAAAGCCTTGGAACGTTCGATCAGGCCGAGAAGCTCCTCCCCCGGCATGACATAGCAAACACAGTCACGCAGGGCTCGAATCTCGAACACGCGGGGCTCGTCGAAGATCGATTCCCACTCCCCGAAGTAATAGCCGGCCTCTATGGTGAGAACGCGTTTACCTCCGGCGGCAGGGTCGAGCACCTCCACAACTCCCCGCTCGAGCAGATAGACGGTTCGGTCGGTCTCGTCGCCCTGCGAGATAATCACCTCGCCGGCAGCGAACTCACACCGGCGCAAGAACGGCAACAACCGGGCCTTCTCGAACTCCGGAAGAAAGCGGAAGGGAATAATGCGATGAAGCAGCGCCAACTGATCGCCGATCGAAAAGCCTCCGTACTGGGCAGACTGCCTTCACAACCTGCCGGTTCGCGGGACTAAGATTCGCTCAACTATACCAGAGCCCAAACCTACCGTAAACGCAGTTTTCGCGTTACTATACTAGTAGGGGAGTGATGCTGACGCTCAGGAATGACCAGTTGTCGGTTGCAGTACTCGACCCGCGGGCGGACCGGGAACTGCTCGGTCCGCGGTTTTGTGCCGGCGGTTACGTGCTGCAGGTGTATGATGCGAACGAGATCCCGCTGTTAACCCGTCCACAGGGCAGTTCGCAGCCGTTCGATCCGTATCACGGTGAAGGGCTGCCGGAAGCGTTCAGCCTCTCGCCGGGCGCCGACCGCGCGCAGCTCGGCGAGCCGGTGCTCGTTCTCGGGGTAGGTCAGGTGCGGCCGGCACCGGAACCGGCGCCGGCCGAGAGCACGGAGGGCACCGGCGGAGTGAGGCCGGAACCGCTGGAGTACAGCGACTGGAGCGTTAGCCGGAACGGCGCCGGGATCGAGATGCGTACCGAACACCGATTCCTCGAATGGCGGATTGAGCTAGTGCGGTTGCTGCAGCTGGAGGGACGCACGCTGAGCTCAACCACAGGGGTGCGAAACCACTCAAACGTTCCGCTGATCTTCCAATGGTTCGCGCGTCCGTTGTTTCCCCTTCCCCCGGACGGCAGAATCTGCCGTTTCGCCTGCGATTCGATCTATCTCGGAGAGCATCCTCATTTCGTACGCGAAGGCGATACCGGCGTGACGACACAAGCGCCGCCCGCCTCAACCGACGGCGTCTATACGCGGGTGGGCCTGCCTGAGGACTGCCGGCAACTGAGAGCGCACATCCCCCACCCGGTGACCGGCGAAGTTTTGCTGACCTCAGATTTTCGCCCGTATCACCTGCCGGTCTGGGCCAACAGCGAGGCCTGCTCGGTGCAGCCATACTATCAGCACGTGGTGATCGCGGGTCTCGAGGAGCGCTGGAGCCTGGCGTACACCTTCGGCGGGCCGGGCGCAGGCGATTGACGCCCCCGCGCAGAATCCTTACCCTCGTAGTTGTGAACGATAGGTTTGCATCACTACAGGCGCCTGACGCTGCAGCGGTTCGCGAGGGCGTTAGCCGGCTGATCGACAACATCCGCTCGGTCATCTCGATAGATCACCACAAGCTTGAATACCTCGTGGCGGCGCAGGTTGCCGGCGGGCACGTCATACTCGCCGATTCCCACGGCGTCGGGAAGACATCTCTCGCCCGGGCCCTGGCAGGCTCCATCCGCTGGCAGGAACAGGATCTCTACGCCGGCGGCGTGCCGGTGGAGCGCTTCAAACGGATTCAGAGCACGGTCGACCTGCTGCCGCAGGACATCCTCGGCTATAACCGCTTCTACGGCAACGGCGGTGAAATGGTGTTCAACAAGGGGCCGATATTCGCCCACTTCGTCCTGTGCGACGAGATCAATCTGCTCACCCCCAAAACGCAGGGTAGCTTTCTGGAAGCGATGCAGGAACAGGCCGTAACGGTCGAGAACGCCACCTACCCGCTGCCTGATCCGTTTTTCATCATCGCCACGATGAACTTGAAAGGCGTACACCTCTTCCCGCTGCCGGCACCGCAGCTCGACCGCTTTATGATTCAGCTTTCCCTGGGATACCCCGATCCCGGTCACGAAGCCGCGATCATCCTCCAACACGGTCGCGACGACGCCTGGGACGCCTTTGGTCCGGTGGTCGAGTCTCGCGAGCTCCTCGAGTGGAAGCAGGCTGTTGACCAGGTCGAGATTCATCGCGACGTGATCGAGTATGTGGTGGCCTGCTTACGAGCTACCCGCGAGCACGCCGACATCGCGATGGGGGCAAGCCCACGGGCCGGCATCAAGATTTCCAGGCTCACGCGCGCGCTGGCACTGGTGCGCGGTGAGGACTTTGTTACGATCGATCTGACGAAGGAGGTGCTGGTCGCATGTCTGGCACATCGTCTCGTCCCGCGCGATCCTTCGATCGAAACCGCTGAGATCGTGGAAGA
>PUNW01000220.1 GCA_003552665.1 Spirochaetaceae bacterium
CACAGCCACTAAGTTCAAGTACCTCAAGCAGCTCAGGAATCGCGGTGATCTCGTTGGACTTCTCATCCACCCGTCGCTGTGCAAGCGTTAGCCCCGCCTTGGAGGCCCACGCGCTTACCATGTGCAGCGCCGAGCGCCCGTTCGCCCCGTCATGCGAACGGCGTGCTGTCTTGCCGTCGATGTTGATAATCTCGCCTTCGTGCTGCTCATAGACCGCCTGCACCCACTGGTGAAAACGCTCGGCGAGCGCTTGCGGATCGAGTTTTGCGAACACCCGTGCGAAGGTATCGTGTGAGGGGATGCCGTGCGGCAGTTCGAGGTACTTCCGCAACCAGCTCTCTTTCGCCTTGCCGAACGCTTCAATATCCTTCCACTTCTCCGCACCGCAGACCGCCGCACAGATAACGATGAACAGTATCTCTATGAGCTTATGTCGCCTGTTATCTTCGCGCGGGTCCGGCATACTGCCGAAATGATCAATGATGTTCGCTGTTCTCATCAAGTCCCTCCCAGTGGTCGATCTAGGAGTGTTCCATGCTCTCCGGGCTAGCGCCTAAGTACAAGACGGGTAGTTACTAGTCATCTATTATGTAGGGGCATTTGCGTTAGCCCTGCGGTGTATGCAATTTGGGGTTGACAATACCTGTATGGACAGGTATAGTGATGCATCATGGGTGCCGGAATCTACAAAGATCAACTGGTCCCTGTTCACCAGCAGTTGGAGAACATGATCCTTGATGAGATCGTCTCCGGACGGCTTAAGCCGGGGGCGCAAGTGTTCTCCGAACATGCAGTGGCCAAGCAGTACAATCTCAGCCGCACTACCGTTCGTTCTGTCTATGACCGCCTGGTAGTCCGCGGTGTGCTTACGCGCAGCGCGGGCAAAGGCACCTTTGTGGCGGTACCGCCGGTGACTCAAAGCATCAGTTTACTGGTCGGGTTTTCCCAGAAGATGAACACCGCGGGCGTCTCTCCAGCTACCCGTGTGCTCAGTATGCAAGTGATTCAACCGTCCGCGGAGGCGGCCGAAGCATTACGGCTCGGCCAAACCGGCCGAGTCGTGGAAGTTCAACGCTTACGTCTGCTCCGCGATGTTCCTTACGTAATCCATACGGCCCTATTGCCGTATCCCCGCTTTAAATCTGTGCTCGAATATGACTTGGAAGGTGGCAAACTTACTGAGTTTCTGCAGGTCGCGACCGGCAATCGGATCCAGCGGGCCGAAGAGACCGTTCTTGCGTATCCGGCCGGCTCCAGTGAGGTGGAGCTGCTCGATATTCCGGAAGGATACCCCGTGCTTTCCGTGCGAGGGGTAACTTACGACACGGACGAAATCCCGATTCGGTATTCTATTGCGAGGTACCACTCGAACATGGTGCGCTTGAGCACTAATCAGCACAAATAAGCGTAGGTGGATTGACATGGTTGAATTTGTCACTATCGGTGAGACTTGTGCTGTATTTGCCGCTAAGTATGTCGGCCGCATGCGCTACTGCACTGACTACGAAATCCGTCCCGGTGGCTCGGAATCAACCGTAGCGGCCGGTGTTTCACGGCTTGGGCACACGGCATCCTGGGTGAGTAGATTGGGTGACGATGAGCTGGGTAGATATCTGCTGTCGTTCATCCGAGGTGAAGGCGTCGACGTCTCTAACGTTTCTACGCTTGCAAGTCACCCCACAGGAGTGTTCGTGCGTGAGCGGCTACCGCGTGGGAGAGCGCGGCATTTCTACTATCGGACCGGTTCAGCGTTCAGCACGATGGGACCACAGGATCTTCCGTTCGAGCTCATTGCGCAGTCCCGAATGCTGCATCTAACTGGTATCACCCCCGCTCTCTCTGCGTCTAACCATGCTCTAGTCGTGGAGGCAGTCAAATTCGCGCGCCAACACGGAGTGCCAGTGTTGTTTGATCCAAATATCAGACGCCGATTATGGACACGCGACCAAGCGCAGGCCGTGCTAGAGCCGATTATGGCGCAAGCGGATTATGTCCTACCCGGGCTGGACGACCTGCAGGGGTTGTATAGAGATGATTTAGGCGAGAATGAGGCAGTAGCTCATCTGCGATCATTAGGCTGTCGACAGATAATTCTCAAACTTGGAGCCCAAGGGGCTCTGGTGGTAATAGGGGACAAGCAAGAGCGAGTCGAGTGTGTGCCGGTAGCTGACCCGATAGATCTCATGGGTGCGGGCGACGCATTTGCCGCCGGCTTCGCCGTCGGCCTATTAGAAGGCAAGGACGCTATAGAATCTGCGATTTTCGGCAACGCAGTGGCCGGGATTTCGGTGGAGACGCCGGGCAACATTGAGTCGTTGCCAACAATAGCCGAATTGCACGCTCGCGAGCGGGGCGATAGGCCCGTGGAACGATAGGGAGGCAATAGGGAAGACGAAAAAACGTCACGTACGGGTGACGCGAATAACGACCAGCTGTATAGGAGTAACACAGATGAAAATAGAAGGAGTATTCCCGGCTCTGATCACGCCCTTCCGTGAAGACGGGGAGGTCGCAGAAGACAAGCTGCGTGCATTATTGCGTTTTCTACTTCCGCATATACAAGGTTTGTATCCATGTGGTTCGTATGGGTCTGGCCCTTTGATGACCGCGGAACAACGTATGCGAGTCGCGGAAATCGTCATGGAAGAGGTGGACGGCAGCGTTCCGGTAATTCTGCACGTCGGCGCGCCCGATACCGCTTCCACAATAAAGCTCGCCCAACACGCCGAAAAGCTCGGGGTGGCGGCGATTGCCTGCTTAACCCCCTACTACTACCTTCACGGTTTTGCTAACATCCGAGAACATTTTCGACGCGTCGTCGACAGCGTGACGTTACGTGTTTTCGTGTATCACAACCCAAAATACACCAATTTCGAGTCGTTTACTCCCGAACAGCTTGCAGAACTTGCGCAGATTGGAGTCTCGGGACTAAAGGATAGCAGCGCGAATATCGGTTTCTTCTATAATTGTGTTTCTGCGGTTGATAACAGTGAGTTTACCTTTCTGATCGGCTCGCAAACCGTGTTATTGCCGGCCCTTGTCGGCGGTGGTCACGGGTGCGTTTCGGGACTGTCGAACTTATTCCCCGTACTGGTAAACAGAATCTTCGAGTTTGCGAAAGCAGGCGATTACGATGGCGCTCTAACGCTGCAACGCAAGGCGAATACTCTACGCAAATTAACCGGCTCAGGCATACCGGTCCCCTTTTATCATGCAGCATTGAAATATCGCGGAATAGATATCGGAGTTCCTCTCAGTCCGCATCTGCCTTACTCAAATGCCGATGAAGAACGGATTTCTGAGCCTATCAAGGAAGCCATTGAGCTGGAGAAGAGTTTGGTATAGGCCGCGTACGTTGCTGCGCGGGAGAGCCGAGTCTTTGCTAATCTGGTAAGGAGGGTTGGTATGCGGAAGGCTGCGATTATTGTGGTTGCGTTGTCACTTGTTGCCGGAACGGTCCTTTGGGGCGCCGGTGCGCCTGAGGAGGAGTTTCCGACCGGCGAGATCGACGTGTACGTTGGGTTTGCCGCAGGAGGAGGAACCGACGTACTGGCACGGCGGATTGCCGAGAATATGGAGCCTGAGCTGGGTGTACCAATGGTGATAGACAACCGACCGGGTGCTGGTGGATTGGTCGCGGTTCAAGAGGTAATTAACTCGCCACCTGACGGTTATACGCTCGGGATTTTACTCGGTAATCAGTTCCTGCAGAAGCACTACAGAGAGGCAGACGCATGGATTGATCCGCTGGAAGATGTAACACTGATCGGCGTATTCAATATGGACGCTTGGGGCATAGCTGTGCCGGCAGATGCTCCGTACGAGACTTTCAACGAATTTGTTGATTATGCTCGGGACAACCCCGGCATCCACGTTGGATCGGGTCCTCCTGGGACGTTGTACTATTGGACCTGGCAGGCCGTTATTGCCGAAACCGGCATTGAGCTGACCATCGTGCCCTATGACGGGACAGCCCAATCTCTCAGCGCCGCTGCCGGAGAGGAAGTGGCAGCTGCCGGTGCCGGACCCGGAGAGGCGGCCTCCTTAATGGATGGCGGTTTGGTGCGCATGATTGGTGTGGCTGCAGAGGACCGCGTCGACGCGTTTCCGGATATCCCCACGTTCGCAGAGCAGGGTTTCGACATAGTAATCGGGCCTTGGAGATCATTGGTTGGGCCGCCCGACATGCCAAGCGACGTTGTCGACACGCTCGCAACAGCACTTGAGAACGCGTTTTACTCAGACGACTACCAGTCTTTCATTAGCGAGCACGGTCACGGTGCATTCTTTCGAGGTCCGGATGACGGCATGGAATTCTATCGGAACGAAGACGACGTCTTCTATAACCTTATGGCTGCCGAGGGGCAAGCGCGGGAATAGCAACAGTGCGGGCCATCGTAAACAGCTTCACCGTCACCGGAACAGCAGTTCTAATACTGACGGCGTTGGTCGCGGCGTATCTGAGGCGAATTCCATTTGCGCCGTTGAGGGCGGGGCTCGGCCCCGCCTTCTTTCCGACAGTAACGGTTACTATGCTCGGTGTCCTTGGCGTTGCCTCGCTAGTTACTGGAATCGCCTGTTCCAGACGCCAAACGTCTGTAAATGACGTCGAGCCGGTTACCCCGAGATCGTTTGTTACGGTGCTTCTCGTCATCCTGTATGCCGTAGGCATTCGGCACGCGGGGTTTCTGATTCCGACGGGGGCGTTCTTATTTGTCTCAATGGTTGCACTCGGCGTACCTGTCCGGCGTGCGGTTTTGATTACAGTGCTAACCTCAACGGCCATTTACGTAGTTTTCGGTCTCATGTTCCGTATGCGGTTGTTCTAGACTTCGAGACGTCGTAGCGACATAGCGCTTATAGCGCCAGTCAGTTGCCGTTTATTAGAGTAGGTGGTTTATGATAGTTGGGCTGGGAGAAATGCTTGAGCTCGGCCTACCGCTCGTGCTGGACGGCAGTGTCCTGCTTCTTGCCGTTATAGGTACAATCACCGGGTTGTTCGTCGGGGCCATGCCCGGTCTGTCCAGTGTCATGGCGATGGCGATCCTGATTCCGCTGACCTATCGCTTGACGCCCCAACAGGCCTTCGGTTTGTTGTTGCCTGCGTATGCCGCCGGGACGTTCGGCGGCGCTATCGGCGCGCTACTCCTCAACATACCGGGAACCGGTGCAGCGATTATGACTACTTACGACGGTCATCCGATGGCTAAGCGAGGTGACGCGGGGTACGCTATCGGTTTGAGCTGCGTATATTCGTTTGTGGGTGGAATCATAAGCGCAATCTTTCTTGCAGTTTTCGCCCCCGTCGTCGCGTACTGGGCAATTCGATTGGGCACACGTGAATACTTTGCGGTGGCGGTATTCGGACTGGGCGTCATCTCCTATCTAAGTCCTTCCTTGATAAAAGGCCTGATAGGCGGTGCCGTAGGGTTGTTGCTGGCGACGGTCGGCATGGACGCTATTACGGGCGTATCACGATTCACGTTTGGATACGCAGAATTGGCGGGCGGCTTAGAGTTCGTTCCGGTCATGATAGGCATTTTCGGACTTGGCGAGATTATGTACAACATCGATAAGGGAACCCGCGAAGGGGCGTATCTGCCGCAGAGGTTCGGTCGCATGCTGCCGCGACTTAGCGACGTCAAACGGTGTTTGCCGACCACTATTCGCTCGCTCGTCGTCGGTACCTTCATTGGGGTCATTCCCGCCTCGGGCCCGACGATTGGTGCCGTAGCATCTTACGGTTTGGAGAAGCGAATCGGCAAACGCCGCGCCGAAATGGGCACCGGTGTACCAGAAGGCATTGTTGCCGCGGAGACCGCCAACAATGCGGGAACTGGGTCGGCGATCGTTCCCATGATAACCCTCGGCATACCAGGCGATGCTGTCACCGCTGTGCTGCTTGGCGCGTTGATGTTACATAATCTGCGACCGGGACCAGCACTGTTCGCGCAAAGGCTGGATGTGGTGGCGAGCATTTTCATCCTCTTTTTTCTGGGAAACGTTTTGTTCGTCATATTCGGATTGCTGGGGGCTCGAGTTTTCGTGAGGGTGCTGAAGACACCGCAACGAGTTCTACTGCCGATCGTGGCCGCTCTCTGCTTCATTGGAGCTTACGCTACGCGCCGCAGCGTTTTCGATATCCACATACTGGTTATATTTGGTATAGTGGGCTTCCTGATTCGAAAGATCGGAGTGGCTCCAGCTCCACTGATTCTCGGATTCATACTCGGGCCAATCGTTGAAAGCAATCTGCGACGTGGTCTCATTACTACCGATGGGAGCATTGCTGCCTTCTTTGCCCGCCCGGTCAGTGCTTTCCTCCTGCTTCTGACACTGGTGTTGTTGTTTAGCCCAGGTTTGATTCGCCTTGCACGAGCCGGCTTTGCAGAAGTCCAACGGCGGCGTACGAGGGGGCATAGATCAATCCACAACGAATCCGGTCGCGAATAGCGAATTCCGCCCGTCCCCTTACATCCATCATTCCCGGGTTGGGGCTGGTAACTCTCATTGCAATACTCAGCCTCGTCGCATCCGACTGGTTTGGTACGGCGGTATTGGGCTTTCCCCGAAGCCCCGTCTCGCCGGTGATGGTAGCGTTGATTTTCGGAATTGTAATACGCAACAGTCGCGGGTTGTCCTTACATTTCCGGAGTGGTGTAGCATTTGCTTCCAAACGTCTGCTACGTTTAGGCATTGTGTTGCTCGGGCTTCGCCTGAGTTTCCTGGAGGCTGTCGCTTTCGCGCAAGTCGGGATACCTGTGATAATTGCCTGTGTCGTAACGGGCCTGCTTATTCCCCAGGCGTTTAACAAGGTGACTAAGCTACCTGGACGGTTGGTGACGTTGATCGGTGTGGGCACTTCAATATGCGGCGTTAGCGCTATTGCAGCAATGTCACCGAGCATACGCGCAAACGAGCACGAAACCACGTATGCGGTTGCAACGATAACGCTGTTCGGATTACTGGCAACACTCGTTTATCCGATGATAGCCGCTTTTGTGTTTTCTGGTCGGACCTTGGCTGCAGCGGTATTTCTGGGTGTGTCGATTCACGACACGTCACAGGTGACTGGCGCTGCGTTCTTATATCAAGACTACTTCGCAGACCCCCAGGTTGTTGAAGCAGCCATGATTACCAAACTACTGCGTAATGTATTAATGGTGATTGTCATCCCTTTGGGCACTTACTGGTATAACCGCCGCTTGAAACCTGGGCCAACCGGGAGACCTGCCGGCTCGCGTTCGCAACCTGCGGTACCGTACTTCGTGCTCGGGTTTCTGGCTGCTACAGTCGTGCGTGCCGTGGGCGACTACGTAGTCACCGGCCACGCAGCCCAGACTACTGAAAGTATCGCTGCGCTCGACCACTGGAGATGGTTTATTCACCAGGGGGAGGTTCTGTCGTCGTTTCTGATTGTAGTCGCCCTTTCGGCCGTGGGCCTGAACACACCGCTCGCAGTTTTTCGGCGCTTAGGTCTCAAGCCGCTTATGGTGGGGCTCTTTGCGGCAGTGCTCGTTGGGATCGTCGGTGCCGTACTCATTTACTTGCTCGACGTGACTTAGTGAAGCTCCATCCCGATGCCGTTGTCAGCGCCCGGAACATGTGCCTTTGAAACTCGCTTCGAGTGGCTGATGCTCTGCCACGCTTCCGAGACCCTGTATTTATCAAGTGCTTGCAGCAGTACTGGAGTAGCCCTGCGCGGAGCGTAACTGAAAAGTACCGTGTTGAGTCCGAGTCGTTCAGCAAGCTCGTCGCAAACTGGCCGGAGGTTCACGGGCTGAGATTCTCGAAAGTCGACAGAGAAGCGCTGTATCGAGATCGCGACTGGTTGGGCGAGCGAACCGCCCCACGTATGATCAATCGTATCATGCAGGCGGGACGGGTACGTATTTCGGTCGCAGCCGAAACGGCGCAAATATCGCACGCCCCGGTGGATGTAGCCGGTGTGAAGCTCCTGCATCATACCCTATTTCACCGCCTTTGCCTTGTCACACCGTTTTTCGAGTGCCGAGATTTCGACGTCCATGTCGGTGAAGCCGGCGGCGATGGCGGTTAGTTCTTCAGTCGGGGGCAAATGCGATTCGATAGCAATGCGAGCCCAGCACACCGACTCACAATGACAGTCCCGCGTTTGTGCCCGCTTCACCTGGACCCAGATCGATCTTCAACTCCTCGGCAATACTCGCGAGGTCGTCGGAATCTACTTCGCCGGAAAGGTATACGATAAGGTCCTCCTGTCGCGGCTGACCGAAAGCGAGTCGGTAGGAAGCCACCGCTTTCTGTAGGGCCTCAGCCCGGCTACGATCTCGCGAGAGCGGGAGTGAGGGGATGTAGCGCTCCACGGCGTTGCTTTGATCATCGGTATAGATCCAGTGGGGGACGATGTCATTCTGCCCTGCCGGACGATCACGTTCGGCGGCGCTGAACATGGCGTGCCACGGACTTCCGTCTGCGGCGAGCCCGCATTCGGTGTAGTGCTTAGCGATATTCCGACGGACTGCGTGACCGTGGTAACGATGGACGCGACCTTCACGCTGTTCGAGATCCACGGGGTTCCCGGGAAGGTTCCAGTGTACAACCGCATGGCAGTACGGATGAAAGTCCAGACCTTCCTGACCAACGGAAGTGGTTGCGAGCACGAAAGGTCGAAACGGTGAGTTGAACGCTTCGCGTACTTGTGAGCGGCGGGTGGCCGTTCCGTCCTCGTTTCGCTCGTCGGCCAGCCGCAGAGCAAAGTTCGCCCGCAGTCGGTCCGGAGTGATAGACACGAGATCATCCTCGACCTCGACTCGTTTGACGCCGTAGCGCACCGTGCGAAGGCTCACGGTATTGTGCAGAACGTGGGCAGTATCCCACAAGGCCTCAAGTGAGTTCGGGTCCAGGTGGCCGCGCGAGCCGATGAGGCTGTGGATGTACTCATCGAATACCGATTGCAGATTCCCGGCCATTGTGTAGTCGAGGGTGCGTTGCCAGTACCTTTCGCCCGGATAGAGGTAGTGAATGACCTCAGTGATGTCGGTATTGTTGAAGAGGCTGCGTACGCCCCAGGCGACGCGCGAGGCTGCATATCGCATGTCGATATCCGTTGGGAGACGACCGGTCGCACGGGTGAGCGCACGGAGCGCGCAGACACCGTAGCCGGCGAGGGCGATGGTTGCGAGCACTTCCGCAAGATCGCCGGGCATCCGGCCTAGCTGCGGCGCATCCTCGTGAAGGACAGCGGCGCGGGCCAGCGCGAGGTGTTCGGCGAATCGGCTGCCGGCATCGCCGGCATCGCCGTGCTCGTCGGTCGTGAATGCTGCATGTAGCGTATCAACATCGCCCAGATAATCCGAAAATTGCTCGGGAGCCTGCATTCGGTCGAGCCAGAGCGGGGCGGCCCAATACCACCGCTCATCGGCACCGGGGCTCTGCGTGGGTTCACCCAAGGATTGCGCGCCCGTATCCGGGCGGCGCATGCGATTGAGCTCGTCGAGCGGCCTTTGCAGCCGCCCGGCGACGAGCTCCACGGCACGTTCGGGCGCTATGGGCCGGCCACCGTGCTCCCGAGTGAGTGCCAAAGGGTCGCCGAGCTCCGCAAGCACTACCGCGGGATACATAAGCGCGAAGACCGGCATGCCGCTCAGCCGATCTTCGCTGAGCGAGAACTCGAGAAGTCGGGACATCCTCTGTCGGCCTTCGGGAGTGTTGCTGTAGCGAACACGACCGTCGGCTCGCACCATGCGACGCTCGGCTTCATACGTAAGGATGGTGCTGATCGCAGTGGGAACCATTGCCCAGGATGAGAACACGAGCCGCTTCGTGAAATTGAATAAGGACGGGTTGGCGAATGGCCCCGTGGGCTCAAGATACGGAAGCGACGGTGGTATCCAGAGCAGCTGCCACGTTCCTCTTCCAATCGTATCATCGATGAGCCAGCGCATTCTTGAATGCTCGATCGGTATCGGCTCAAAGGCGTGTATCTGCTCGAACGACAGCCGTTCCGCCGCCTCCACAAACGGAACGAGACGGCGCGAATCCGTCTCCGCGATGTCATCCAGTCGTTTCCCGAGGACGTAGCGATCCATGAAGTTGACGATGTACGGGGCCGATTTCCAGTACTCCACAGTGTCGGGAGCCCGTAGCTGGCGCGCAAGCTGCGCGCTAGCCACGAACGCGCCCACTTCAGCGTCGGAGAGGCTCAGGCCGTGACAGGGACGAGAGACGAGCATTCCGGAGCGGTCAGGAGTCGCCGAGAGCCGCTCCGTGCGCACCATGACTCGCCGCAGCGTCGTCTGCACCAGGTCACGCGCCGTAGCTGCCGCCGCTCCACCATCCTGGCCGGCCTGCAACAGACCGCGGCGCAGCGCCCGAAGGTTCGCACGAAGGCTGTCAACCGCGGCTGCGTCGTGCTCGAGTAGGAAATCGATGGTGTGCACGAGGTCCTCGTGATGATCATCATCAGTCTCTTCTGCAGTGGTGAACATCTTATATGGTGTGGCCGACAGTAGCAGCACGCGCGCTTGTGAACCCGACGCGTGATCGACATGCTCGAATAGCTCGCGGGCGAGCTCGGATGCTTCGCTCGCCAGTTCGCTACCGGGAGCAGCGAGCAGATGCTTGAAACGCTGAAACTCATCGAGGATGATAAGGTCGGGTCGCAGGGCATCGAGGCAGGCGCGCGCAAGAAGATCGCGCATCTGGCCGATGAACTGGTTGCATTTGCGGCGTTCACTCTTTGGCCAACCGCTCACCGAACGCCCGTGCCCGAAGATACCGCACAGCTCATCGAATCGCTCGAGCAGCGTGGGCTTCCCCAACTTCACAGCAGCGGCGTCGTGCTCGTTCACAAGCCGAACAAAGCTCTCGACGAGCGTCGAGTCGAGGCGACGCCAGTGACTGTGGGCGATGTCGCGGTACGTTTGCTCAAATCGCTGCAGCTTCTGCACACCGCCCTGAAAGACGCGCATCGATCCCCTACTCCTGAACCGCTCCTGGCCCCATGCCTGCAGCAGCATCAATCGCAAAAGCGCGCGCTCTCGTGCCTTACCCGATCCGGCGGTAAGCTCGAATGAGGTGCCTGGGGTAAAGGAGATCATGTTCACCTTGTTCTTCGCAAGCTCGTGGGCCTTCGCCGGAAGCATCGTGATGCGTTCAGCAAGCTCAAAGTGCCCCTGCGCGTCAACTTGAAGACGCTGCAGGTTTTGTCGGGCGATGAGCGCGTTGGAACAGACGTAAATGATGTCGACACGTTCGACGACATCCTGAAGATGCTCGATCGTCCTCGCTATTACGCCTCGAGCAACGAGCGTTTTGCCGAGCCCAACCTCGTCGGCAATTAGAAACCGTTTTGCCGGATCGCTGTCGCGGTAGAGCCGGGAGAACACGTGCTCTGCGGTAGCACGCTGAAAGTCCTTCAGCGGCGCGAGTGCGGGTTCGGCTACGAAACGGTTCATATGCGATCCTTCTGCCGACAGCGCCATATCGGCTCCCATACGGTGTCGAACTCAGCCGGCAGCAGCTCGGTGCGCTCCTCAGCGAGGTCATTGAGCAGCCGATTGATGTGATCCAGTCGATCAGGATTCCGGTCGAGGGCCTGAAGAAGAAGCTCGAGAAACGGTAAATCTCCGCTTCCGCCCGCGAGCAAGCCATTGAGCCACCGCGAGTTTCCGCCGTTCGCCAGCCGCTCAATCTGTTCGTCATTGGGACGAAGCAACATCAACAGATAGCGAAGAAGTCGGTCGCGATCGCGGAGCATCGCCGCGAGCAAGCGGCTGCGGCGGTCGGACGGTGCGCCGTGTAGCTGCGCGTTCACCAGGAAACTGGTTGTCGCCCGAGCACTTGCCTGTTGCGCCGTGGCCCGCACGGCAATGAACGATGAGATGCCGTCAGCGGTTACGGAGAACGTGGCGCGCGCCGGGCGGCCTGGTTCCAAAGCCAACGCCGACGACGATTCCTGGAGCGTGACCGGCCAGGTCCAAAGCTCGAGTGAGTCGAAGCGTGACTCAGGTAACGCGCTGTCAGAGTGGATCTGCAGGAGGTAGTGATCATCTGCCGCTTCCACGGTCGCCCGAAAGCAGATCGAGGCCATCTCTATTCGCAGTGAGCTCAGCTCCTGCTCAAGTTTTTCGGAATCATCGGGCTCGACTGGTTTATCCGGAAAGTGATAGTCGGCGAGCAGACCGGCGAAGCTGATCTCACCTGGCACCTCGGCGAGCAACAAATCTACTCCGGTACCGCGAGGTCCTGTCAGCTCGGCAAGCACCTCGATATTGCCGTCGAACCCCGCAGCCGTCGCGTTTGCCGAGCCGGTAAAGATGCGGCTACCCTTGTCGGTATCGAATAGGTAGAGCTTCGCGTGCAGACCGCCGATTCGCAAACCGGGGGCATGATGCTCCACCGCCCGTGTTGTTGCGGCTCCTGTGGGTTCGCGGTCGAACTCAGCATCATCCTGATGCTCTACCGTTTCGGCGTTGATTTCGACGCCGGAACTGAGAACTGCTATCCTGCCTACCGCTCCCAGTGCCGCCGCCGGTATCCTGTCGAGCGACTCCATGCGTGAAACGAGTAGCGTCAGCTCGTGCTTCCGCGTGAAGCGGTTGAGGAACGATTCGCCGAGGAATGGCGAGACAACTACCGAGCGCCTGGTACGAACTGGGAATGGGTTGGGCCTATCCGGAGCGAGCCCGAAAACGTGGAAAGCAAGCCTTTCGAACGGCTGTGGCGGTATAAGCGGTACGCGCTCGAGATCATCAGCAAGTGACGCTATCGCGTGCTCTCTTTCCGTGGGTATCGGATTCTGCGCAAGCTGTGGTAGCCGGCGAAACAACTCGGCAAGCTCCAACTGGCCTTCGACCGGCAAGTTCCTGCCGGGGGCGGTGTACGGGTGGGACTCCGCACGCAGTAGCGTGTCCGAAGAGGTGTCGAACGTGAGATTCCGCGTCGCACAGAGCACCCGCAGCAGCGCCGACTCACCGTCGATGGCACGAAAGCGCGCGAGCCATACTTTGGGATGAAAGAGACGATGCGGCCGCGGAGGCTTGACCACGTAGACCGCATCCTCGAGCCAGGCGAAAACCGTCCGCCGACGCACCGGCACCGCGATCTGGCCGGCCTGACAGAAAATGGTGATGCTCTCCGCGTGCCGCCGGATCGCGTCTAAAAGCCCGATCGGCTCGACCTCGTTCTCAGCTATGTCAACCTCCGTCGTCTCGTAGAATGCGCACGCCACTGGTACGGTGAGCACCGTTTCGAGGTCAAGCGAATACGACGTACCGGCTGCCGCCTCCAGCACGAAACCTTCCGGCGGACGCAACGCTTCGAAAAGGGTTGTACGATCGTGCGGACTAAGCATTGCGCTCCATCCCTTCGTGAATATCACCGACGATCCGTTGTACCTGTGCCCAGCGGAACGACATCAACCCGCCTCCCTGGGCCGCCGGCGACTGCTCGCGCGCACGGCGGTTCGACAGCTTTGCCCGCGCTCCCTTAACCCGCTCCTCGCGCGCGATGATTCTTCGACCGATTTCGGCAGACGATACGACCTCCCTCGGATTGCCGATTGCCCGCTCGAGCCACCAGTCAACGAACAGTCGGGCGACCCGCACCCGCGGATTCACACCCTCGAGAACACTCCAGAGCTCACCGCGCTTCCAGGCACGAAACTCCTGCCGACGGCTCTCCATCTCTCCCACCCACTCATTTAGGCGGCTCCGGAAATCGCCGCGCAGCCCTCCCTGCCCATCTTCTGCTAGGCGCTCGGAAAGGATCACGTTGTACAGAAGTCCCGCACCCAAGACGGCGTAAGCAAACAGCCGCGCGTGAGTCAGCTGTGCGCGCACCTCCCCGGACGCTTGACCGGCGACCGGATGGGTCCATGGAGCATCACCGTGCTGGCTTGTCGACCCGTCGCGCAGAAGCAGCTCGAGGTAACTCCCTTTTTTCGCGAGCATGGCCCGGTCACGCAGAAAATCGGCTTCTTCAGGTAGAAGCTCCAGCGTAGTAGACTCGAAGAGCCCGATAGGCTCTTCCGGTAACCCCGGCCATAGCAGCTCCGCCGGATCTCGTTCCCCGGTCTGAGCGCTTTCCCGGCGGCGTTTGTCGAGCGTCGCCACATACTCCTGAGTCGTTCCATCAAATCGGCGTATGCCCCAGGCGCCGAGACCGCCCCAGTATATGACTCCCGCAAGGCGCTTCGTCGCCGCACCCGACTCCCGGCCGATAATCCCTTCCTTCTCCGAGCTCCCCCGCATCAGCGCCTCGATCGTCGCCACCTCGAGCTCCCGGGCCCGACGCAGCCCGTTCGCTGAGGTCACCCGCTCACGGTCGAGCCGGCGATAGACCCACGGAACAAGCAGAAAGTATCGAGCGCGTGTCTGAATCGTGCTTATACCGGGGAAAAGGATGTCGCTGAATGTGTCGCGAATAATGCCGAGGCCCAGCGGATCCACCATTCCCGGTTGGTCGAATGCGGCAAGCGCTTCGCGCACTCGTTGCTGGTCTTCGTCGCGGGTATCAAACCAGGTGAAGGTGGAGACTGGCACCTAATGCCTCCGTTTCTCGTGCCGTTTCGTCGGGCGAAATCATAGACACAAATCACGGTGGAGTCAAAGCCTTGACCATCCCATGTTGGTACGATAGAGTACGAGTCATTAAATCCGTAGGGGAGCCTGCAAGGGCGGGCTGAGAGGAAGGCGAATGCCTTCGACCCTGCGAACCTGATCTGGGTAATTCCAGCGAAGGAAACGGAGCGCCCCACGTGCCGATACCCGATAGCTACAGCCAGCACCACGGTCATCACAGCCGACGCGCGCACGCTCCGATTTCTTTCCGGAGCCTGAAAGGAGGCAACAGGTGAGTCACCTATCGAGTCGCTTGTGGCAGGAGTGTGCAGACAAGGCTTACGCAATCCTCGATCACCCGTTCGTCCGTGGTATCGCCGAGGCCACGCTCGATCCGACGGCATTCAAGTACTACATCGCGCAGGATCGGCTCTATCTGCAATCGTTCGCTCGCGCCTATTCGATTGCTGCCGCTAAATCGCCGGATTGGCATGCGTTCCAGTCGTTCCACGAGCTCGCCGGCGGTGTACTGGATGAACTGAAACTTCACAAAAGCTACGCCGAATCGTGGGGTCTTGAGCCTGAGTCCGTCGTTGCTTCAGCGACAACTCGTCGTTATACCGATTTCCTGCTGGCCACAGCATGGAGCAGCGACGTGGGTACCACCGCTGCCGCCATGACGCCATGCATGAAACTATATGGCTTCTTGGGCTCGGAGATTGCCGAAAGACGCGGGATACCGGCCGATCCGTTCGGCGAATGGGTGAAGACCTATGCCGCGCCGAGCTTCCATGACTTGGTGAGTCAGCTCGAAGGGCTGGTAGACCGATACGCCGACGACAGCTCTGCCGTTCATTCCTGTTATCAGTACGCTATCGAGTGCGAGGAAGCCTTCTTCTCCGCTGCGATGGCCGAAGCCGGAGCGTCCGGCGGGTGAGCCGAGCTCGGCAATACCCGGCTCAAAGCTGTAGAGCGCGGAGCCCCTGCGCGGTGAGAAAGCGGTAGATCGAGCGCTCGCAAACGTGAGCGCTCTCATCAAGGGTTGTTACCGCGGCGGGGCGCCTTCTTATCGTCGGCTGGGAGGGAGGCCCCTCAGGTCTCTGTATTGATCTCCCCCGGGAACTAGTGTCAGTATGTAGCCGCAGCGAGGGCTCATGTCGATCGACGAACTGCATCAGAGGATTCGCGCCACCCGTACACAGGATCTCGAGACCTTATGCGAGCTCGTACGCCGGCCGAGTATCAGTACCCGGGGTGAAGGCATCGAGGAATGCGCTTCGCACCTGAAGGACATCATGACACAGGCCGGTATTGGCGCACGGGTGTACGAAACCGTAGGGAACCCGGTGGTGTTCGGGGAGGTCGCGGCCGGGGCCGAGGGTATGCCGACGGTGTTGTTCTACGGTCATTACGACGTGCAACCGCCAGAGCCGCTCGACGAATGGCTCTCACCGCCGTTCTCACCCACCGTGCGAAACGGGCGCCTCTACGGTCGCGGCACCGGCGACAACAAGGGCCAGCTGCTGACGCACATCCTCGCGGTGCGGTCGTATCTGCAGACCACCGGCACGGTCCCGATCAACGTCAAGTTCCTGTTTGAAGGCGAGGAAGAGACCGGAAGTCCGTCCTTAACCGAGTTCGTAACAACCAACCGCGAGCTGCTCGCCGCGGATCTGGTACTGACCTCCGACGGGCCGATGCACGAAAGCGGCGCTCCGCAGGTGGTGTTCGGAGTCCGCGGCATCATGAACATGGAGCTGCGCCTTTGCACCGCCAGGAGCGACAATCACTCCGGCAACCGCGGAGGCGTGATCCCGAATGCGGCATGGGAGCTGGTGGAGCTCCTGCGGACAATGCGAAGCCCCGACGGTGAGGTCACGATCGAGGGCTTCTACGACGACGTAGTGCCGCCGAGCCAGTACGAGCTTCAGATGCTCGACAGGCTGCCCTACGATCCGAGCGCGCTCGCCGCGGTATACGGCGTGGAGCGCCTTGACCTCGAAAAGACCGAGTTCTATCGCAATCTGATGTTTCGTCCCACGCTCACGATCAACGGCCTCTCGGGCGGCTATAGCGGAGCCGGCACAAAGACGATTATCCCCGGTGCCGCTTCCGCCAAACTCGATGTTCGCCTGGTGCGCGACCAGAAACCGCACGACATATTCGCCAAGATCGAGCGTCATATCCGCACACATAACCCCCGCGCTGAGCTGATCCCTCAGGAGGAAGACATGCTGCCGTCGCGCACCTCGGCCGAACTGCCGATCTCACAGGCGGTAATCGCAGCGGTCGAGCAAGCGTTCGGCCGGCGGCCTTTTGTGTTGCCGTCGATGGGAGGAAGTCTGCCGGACTACGTCTGGACCAAACGGCTGGGCGTGCCCTCGATCATGGTGCCGTACGCGAACGCCGACGAAGCGAACCACGCGCCGAACGAGAACATAGCACTCGAGTGCTTCTACAACGGAATCCACTGCTCGGCTCACATCATGCACGAACTGCAGAAGTAACGCCGGGCACCGTTTATCGGTATTGCTTCGGCGATCGCGACCGACCGGCGGTGTCGTCGGCGCTTTCAAGCCGCCTGGTCAGATCGCTATCACGGAGTGTCGACAAGCGAATGATCGATGCCGGACGCCTGCGTCATATCGCCGGACCCGTCAGAGCCGAACAGCCTGATTTCCTCCGAGCCCTAAGGGTAAGAGCCATGGAGCCCCGCAGGCTGTCAGTCATGGAAGCCTAAGATATCCCGGACTTCCCCTTCTGTGAGGCCGGTGATCTCGGCCACGTCAGCCACAGTGAACCCACGATCAAGGAGGCGCCGCGCAGTCTCGGCGCTCATCTCCCGGCGGCCCTCCTGGCGGCCCTCTCGGCGACCTTCCTGTATACCTTCGTGTTTCAGTCTCTCGGCTGTATTCACCACTCGCTCCTTAATTGACTCCTTGATAAACTCCGTCTCCAGCAAACGGTTGATCATCTCGATGAGCTCATTCGGCTCGTACGGCGTGGCGGCGAACATATATAATTGTAGAATACAAAACCCGCGTGTTCCACCAACACTCTGCCCACCGTTGACGCAAGTCGGTCAAGAGCAGCGATAAGCGCTTCCGGACGGGCGAACTCAAGCAGACTGCGCAGAAGCTCAGGGCGGGAGAAGTAGGAGCGGAAGAACTCGTCGTGGGGATGTTTTGGAATCTTCATCGTGTTCGCGGCTGCCTTCTCAACCTACTACTACCGGGGTTGCGGGCTCCGTGTTTCGCTAAATGCCGCCACTATTGAAAAACCCTGTCGCTCTGGTTTGTGTCGCGGCCCTCATGTAGAGTAGGATCGGGATATGGCAAAGATCATCCAATTCCCAGGAGGCGACTCCCGCAACCACGGCAACAATCATGATCACAGCCATCATGATAATCACGACCATCATGATCACGGCCATCGTGAGAACCGGCACGAGTCGCCGTTCCCACACAGCCGCTATCCGAACCTCATGATGTTCGACCTTGGGTTGTCCGACCGTCAGGTAGAGATGCTTGTCTCCGGTGACCCAGCTTCCCGGCGTACAATCGTTGAGATCGCGCCGGAGCTCACCGAAGCCGACCTCGCGTCTGTTCCCATGCTGCGTTACGCCGATGGCCTTCTCAGTGCCGTTTACGACAATGAACCGGTCAAGCTGACTGCCAAAGGCTATCTGCCGAGAGCGATGGTCAAGGCGCTCATGGAGGGGGCGTTTGCTGATGCCGAGCCGTTAAGCGCTCGCGTGAACCGGGAAGGCGACACCGTGATGCTCTCCTGGACTCGCCGGCTGTGTCAGTTTGGAGGGTTGCTATCAGTTCGAAGCGGCGAGTTGCGCCTTACAAAGGCCGGTCGAGCTGCGGTGGAAGCATCGAACTATTCGGAGATCTACCGGCTGCTGCTTGAGTGCCACCTTCGTAAACCGCAGATGCTCGACGCATTTGATCGCTACGACGACGGAGGCGCCATCGGACGCAGTCTACCGTTTTTGCTGTTCGCCGCGCGGGACAGTAACCACAGCTTTCTCTATGAGGAGGATTTCGCCCTACTCCTGTACGCGGTGCACCCCAATATCAGGTTCATCCTCGAAGAGCTCAACCGCGCCGTCACACTCAAGATGTTCAGGCGCTTCGGCGTTCCGTTCGGATTGTTTTCGCCGGGGCCTTCGTTCACTCCACCGGTCCATACTGGAAAGCAGTACCGCGACCACTTCGGCCGCTGGGAGCGAACACCGATATTCGAGCGCGTGTTCCGCTGGCATACCGAACCGCCGCCGCGCGGTGTAATGAGCCCGGAGCAGGCTGCCGTCCATTGGATGAACGCAGCCCACGAGACCGGCGTTGAGGGCGACGACGCGATCGGCTGGTACGTGGAACGCTACTGCATGCGCGCGATCGAACGCTGCCCGGAGGACCCGGATGCCTACGTTGTTTGGGCACGGTTACACCCCGAGGAGCCCGAAACCGCGCTTGCAATCATCGAGCACGGACTATCCGCGTCGGCCGGACGTGCTCCGGATATGCCGGAAGGCATGAGCCCGTGGAGCGACCACGAGTTTCGCGACGTCATGAGGCTGCACTTCCAGCGGGCCGAAACGCTTGCGAAGCTCAAGCGCTACGAGGAGGCGGCCGCCGAGTACGAGTGGCTGCTTGAGCTGGATCCATACGACGCAGTTGGCGCTGCCGACTGCTATGTGCCGTTGCTGATCTTAGACGGCCGGTACGACAAAGCCGAAGAACTCCTGCGTTCACGCACCCGTGAAGATGACTGCTTTGCGGCGTGGAATCGGGTGCTCGCCGCCTACGCCCGTGGGGACCGGGAGGCCGCACGCGCACGACTCAAGCAGGCGCTGCAGATCAACCCGTACGTGCCTCAGTGTCTGCTCGACCGTGTACGGGAGTCAATGCCGAGTCGATACGTCCCCGGCGACATCAGCGAGGCAATCGTCTACGAGAACCTCTCGTTCTCCGCCTGGAAAGCGGTCAAGGGCGCACGCGAATGGCTGAAACGAAACGTCCCCGACTGAAAGTGGGGCCGGAGATTGTGCTGCCGCACCGTAGGCATCTGCAAGCGTGCATGTCGATCACATTGCTTTCTGGAACAACACCCCGCGGCGTTGAGCCGTACCCAAGCGTCGGCCTATACTCCTGAGCCGTAGTCGTCGCCGGATCGGCACCGGCGTGTTTGGAGGAGTACTGATGACAGCTCGCAAACCCCTTGCCTTTAAGCCGTTTTGTGAGGCACTCGAACAGCATTGCCGCACGCTCTCGTACGACGAACTGGTTGAACTGGTGATCGCCCTCGGAGCCCGAGTGCGCCCCGGCGAGCGGCACGCGTTTCTCGAGGAGGTGGGCAGTCTGGCCGACCCCGCCGCGCTGGAGGTCGATCCCGGATCGTTAGCCGCGAAAGCCGAGAGCTTTGCGCAGGAGCTGCAGACCCGTTGGGAGGCGATCGCCGACGGCAGCTACTGGGAGTTGTACGGCGACGAAGAACTCGAGATTTCGGGCCGCTATTATCGCGACCCATTTGACGTGCCGGCTATTACCGAAGAGCACTGGGCAAGACTGCTCGAGCTGTTCGCAGAGGCAGATTCGCTGTTCGCCGACGGCAGCCTTGAGGATGCCCGCAGAGCGTACGAACCGCTCATCTCTCTGTTTCGACGCGGAGACGATCTCCCGTTTCACGCCTACGCATCCGACGACCCAGAGAAACTCGATCTCCGGGAAACGCGGGCACGCTACGCGCGCTGCGTATACGAGACCGCTCCGCTCGAGAGTCGCTTAGAGCGCACCCTTTGGGCGATGGAAGCGACCGTACAGTCTCCGTTCGCCGATCTGGCCCTGTCCGATTCCTACCCCACCTTCACTGAGATGGCTGAAGCCCGGCGCGCCGAGCTACCCGATAGGGAGAGCTTTCTGCAGAGCTGGAGAGAGCGGTTGCACGAAGAAGTCGGTGTTTCGGCCCGAGCGCAGGCCCTGTTTCTGGAGGCCGTGGAGCTCACCGAGGGTGAGCCGGGGCTGCAGCGAGTGGCGCGCGAGTGGTGGCCCGGGCGGCCGCTTGCTTATCGGTACTGGATTGAGTATCTCCGCAACCGCGAGCGCCGGCTGGAGGCGGTCCACGCCGCCCGGGAGGTGCTGCGACTGGAGGACACCGGTTCTGCGAACGAAGCCTTTGATTCCCGTGACCGCCGAAGCGTGAGAAGATATGCCGCAGAGACACTCGTGCATGTAGGGCGGCAGCTGCAGGACGATGAGATCGTGCTCGAAGGCCGTAGGGCCCTGTTCTTACTCGAGCGCTCCGAAGAATCGCTGGCCAATTTGCTGCAGGCAGCCGAGACGCTCGACCGTCGAGAGATCGAGCTTAAGCAGGCGATTGATATCCTCGCGGCCGGTAAGCAGCGCCACAACGCCACGCATGTGAAGGCGCTCATAATTGCCGGACGGTTGGGTGACACATTTGCGATCGCGCGTTCCGGGAAATCGGTCGGCTGGTCATACTCCGATTGCGCTATGGGCCTGTGTTTCGCGGCCATACTCGCCCACAGCGCCGACCGGGATGCCCGACGCGCAGGCGGGGGCGGTGCCGGTACTCCCACAATCAAGCGGCTCCTGGTGGAGTACGCGGAGGCTCCACACCCCTTCATCGATCCTGAGGTTAAGACCTCCTCCGACGAAGAAGCAGACCGGCCCAATAGCTATCTCGTACAGGTGATCTTTGAAGGGCTGACGCAGGCCGGGCTCGGCCGGGAAACCGCTGCGTCGTATCTGCGGTGGGCCGAGAAGGTTGGCCGCGCACGGGTCGATCACATTGTTTCCGAGAAGCACCGTGGGGCGTATCGGCGCGCCGCTGAGACCCTGGTAGCGCTTGGAGAATACTATGCCGCAACGGCTCGACCGGACTCGGCAGCTGCCTTGATTCAAGAGTACCGTGAACGCTTCAACCGGCACATCGCGTTTAAGCGGGAGCTCCGCGAGGTTCTTTCGGAAAGCGGACTCATAACGGACCTGTGATCAAGTCACCGAAGCTCTACTTTGTCGACGCCGGCTTAGCTGCCTATCTTCTGTCGATCCATGAGCCCGAACAGGTTCAAACCCATCCGTTGCGTGGACCGCTGTTCGAGACCGCAGTGGTCTCGGAGTATCTCAAACAGTCCTGCAACTACCGCCCCAAACTGCGGCTTAGCTACTGGCGCGAGCGCTCCGGTCAGGAGGTCGACCTGATTCTGGAAACCTCGCAGGGCCTCACTCCCGTTGAGATCAAAAGCGGAGCTACCGTGACGCGAGAAATGTTCCGAAGCCTTCGACGGTGGACGGAGGTCGCGGGAGCGGAATCATCCACCCCCACCCTCGTGTACGGCGGCAGTCCGGGAGAGAAGCGCAGCGACATAACGGTTCGACCGTGGCATTCACCTCTCATATTTCAGCCCGGCAACTGACAGTCGCGCGGCATCTCGCGGGAACTCGAGATCCAGGTAGGTGGCGGGGATTGTCTCCATGATCTGCCTGGCCAGGGTCGTCTTGCCGCACTGCCGGGGCTCTAAGATTGCCGCAATTTTCGACCTGTTCAACGCGGTCAGTACTCGGTTACGTTGATTTTGTCGTGGAAGCGTCGTAGCGATTTTCAAACCGTCTGAATGGACCACACCCGGCGTGTACATCGTCCCCAAGACGACTGGAAGCGACGGCAAGCGGGCCTGCGTCTCGTACGAGCGCATCAGGGCGGCCATTGGGTCTGAAACCCCTGTTGGTCGAAATGCGGATCAAAGGCAAACGCTCTGTCGCACCCGTTGCACCGCATCATCTCGACACAGACCGGGAGTATTTCCACCCCCAGATCCCGCACCGCATCCATTTTCAGACGGTGCTGCAGGAGCGCCGTCAGCTCAAGGACGATGTAGTTGTGCGTAATCAAACGAGTATCAGCAGATAGCAGAGCTTCCCAGCTCCGGCCGGCAGCCTCATGGTTCTCATCGTCCCGATCGAAAACCGCGTACAAAGCGGAGGAGTCGAGGAGCACGGTCACATCCGCGCCCCGTCGGCCCGGGAGCGCAGCGCATACCCCAAGCTCGCCATCCGGGAGTTCTGCGAAAAACCCTCCCGCCCCGCCCGGTGCACGTGGTCTGGTGGGCGTGGTGTTTTCGGTCGCGTCGACCGATCTGGTACTGTTTCGGACCCGGATTCCTTAGCGCAAGCCGTTACACTACACTATTGACAGTGCGGTAATTACCACACATAATTACCGCATGAGCCGAGCCAAACATCGAACAAGCTTCGCGCTCGACGAGGCTACAGTTCGGCGGCTCAGGGAGCTGTCGCGCACCTGGAACGTCTCGCAGGCTGAAGTTGTGCGGCGCGCCGTCCAGATCGCGTCCGACCACCTGGAGTCTCAAGCCGGTGAAGTCCGCGAGCGCCTTGCCGAATACCGCGCCGCAGGCCGCTTGGCGCCCGACGAAGCTGACGCGTATCTGCGCCGCGTCGTCGAGGATCGCAGGGACTGGGGTCGCCAACCGTGATCCTACTCGATACGAACTACCTGATTCGCCTCCTGGTATCCGGATCCAAGGAGGCACAACAGGTCGATCTCTGGGTGGAAGAGCAGCGGCCGCTATGCACCTTCAGTATCTGCTGGTATGAGTTTGCCTCCGGTCCGGTGGACACCGAAGGTATTGAGATCGTTTATGCGCTGCTCGATGCCGGTATCCTTCCCTTTGACGTGACAGCCGCGACTGAAGCGTCGCGTCTGTTTAGTCGAACCGGCCGAAACCGAGGCCTGCGTGTAAATGCCATGATTGCCGCGGCGGCGATCACCGCGGGCGCGCGCCTAGCAACCGGCAACGAGGCGGACTTCCGCGTGTTCGCCCCGCAGGGGCTCGAGCTCGTCTAGGGGGCGCGATGCTTGATCGCAATCTCCCACGCGGAGCGCTGCCGCAGCGTGGTTCACGGACCCGTCGGCCGGCCGCCACGTACCGCCCCGGCATTGGCAGCATGCTTCCCGGGGATTGACCGTCCGAGCGTTCGGAAATAGACTTGGTATCCTTCCGGCCGCGGGGCGGGAGTCGAGCGAACATGGAAAACTTCCATGAGTTCATTAGAACGAACCCACAGGTCAGGCGGCTCAGCATCAACGATCTGCTGATTGCCGAGTATCGATGCCCGCTCAGCGACACCCGCTACGATATCTGGTCACATCTCAACTACTTCATCTACGTCACGAGCGGCAGGAAGAGGTGGTCCACCGCAACTGAAGAGGTCCTTGTTGAACGCGGGGACTGCCTGTTCGTACGCAAGGGCGCACATTGCGTCTATCAGTATTTCGACGATCAGTTCTGCGCACTGGTGGTGTTCGTTCCGGACTCGCTCATAAGGTCGGTTCTCCTAGAGAGCCGCATCGAGTTGAACGAGGTGGCTGCAACCGACGGCGGGACGTCCCTTTTCCCGATCAATCCGAATGCGCTTTTGAAGAGTTACTTTCGCTCGTTTCTCGCCTATCTGGCGGAGCCTAACCCGCCCGCCTCCGCATTGGTCGAGTTGAAGTTCAAAGAGCTGGTCATGATCGTTGCCACCGAACTCGGTGGGGCCGGCATTCATGGCTATTTTTTCGAGCTATGCAGGACCGGCAAGCCCTCGCTGCGGGAGATCATGGAAAAGAACTTTAGTTTTCCGATGAACCTCCAGGAGTATGCGCGACTGAGCGGCCGGAGCCTCTCCGCGTTCAAGCGCGAGTTCAAAAGCATCTTCGACACAACGCCCGCACGATGGTTGATTCACAAGCGCCTGGAGTACGGGAAGTATCTCCTCGAGAATACCGACAGGACCGTCACTGAGGTAGTGCTCGATTGCGGATTCAAGGACGCTTCCCACTTCAGCCGGGCATTCCGGGAGACCTACGGCATGACGCCGCTGCAGGCGAGCAGAAGGCAGCAGTACCAAGACCCCAGTCCGAGTTAGAAACGCACAGCACAACTCTTGGACCGCACAACAAAGCACCACACTCTCGGGAACGATAGACTGAGCCATGGTCGTGTTCGACTCCTCTTCGACTACCCGAGGTCGGACGCGACTACCGGCCACCAACGCCGGATTCCGCACCCCGGCGGAAAACATGGCGCGTCCCGCGGCAGGCGCATGCGGGGCAAGGAGGATAATATCGTGACCAGCAGTACTGCAGACTACGCGCAGGTAACCGAGACTCGACGAAGGATATGGTCAAGCGGCGACTTCAGCCACATAGACCGTCACAACGTCGTAATAGCCGAAGCGCTGTGCGCAGCCGTCGACCCCGGTCCGGGCCGGCGCGTCCTCGACATCGCGTGCGGTGCGGGAACGGCCGCACTAGTTGCCGGACGCCGGTATTGCAAGGTAACCGGCATCGACTTCGTACCGGAGTTGATCGACCGCGCCCACAAGAGAGCGGGCGCTCAGGGAATAGAGGCGGAGTTCATGGTGGGTGACGCGCAGGAGTTGCCGTTTCCCGACAGCAGCTTTGACGTAGTCATGTCGGTATACGGCGTGCAGTTCGCCCCGGATCAGGAGAGAGCAGCTCGCGAGATCCTGCGCGTCTGCAAACCCGGCGGGGTTATCGGCCTCGCCGGTCCCATCCCCGAAGGATGGAGCGGAGAGCTCTTCGCCGCTCACGGGAAGTACATGCCGCTTCCTCCCGGGCTACGCCCGCCGGCGCGTTGGGGAACCGAAGAAGGCGTGCACGCGCTCCTCGGCCAGGGGTGCTCGTCCATGCGCAACGAAAAGCGCACGGCCCTGCAGTACTGGCTGTCGCCGGATCACGCGGTGGAGGTCTTCACCAACTGGTTCGGGCCGACCGTCAGTGCGCTTCAGAACCTGGAGCCTGTGCAACAACACAACCTCGTACGCGAGATCGAAGGCGTGTTCCGCAAATACAACCGGGCAACTGACGGCACAGCGGTCGTCGAAAACACCTACATGCAGACCGTGGCGCGTATGGACCCATCGTGACGGGTTTAACGCTTATGCGGGGCCTGCAAGTCCCGTACGCTGTCATCACGATTATTAGATGCCTCGTGAGGCATTCGGATGAACAGGAGGTGTTACTGTGGGGAATCATGCAACAACGCAGCGCGGGTCTGCCGTCGGCGCCGAAGCGTTAGAAACGCTCAGGGCGAACCTCGGGGGAGAGGTACTGCTCCCTGACGAACAGGGGTACGACGAGGCCCGCGCGATCTGGAACGGAATGCACGACAAACGTCCGGCCGTCACGGTTCGGCCCTCCGGGGTCGCCGACGTGATTACGGCGGTCACGTTCGCGCAGCAACATGGGCTCGCTTTGGCGATCAAGGGCGGCGGGCACAACGTCGCCGGCCAGGCGCTTTGCGACGGAGGGCTGGTGCTCGACATGTCGAGCATGCGCTCGGTGCGGGTGGACGCGAAAGCCCGCACCGCCTACGTGGAAGGAGGCGCCCTTTGGGAAGACTTCGACCGCGAGACCGCCGTGTTTCGACTGGGCTCGACAGGCGGCATTGTCTCAACGACAGGTGTCGCCGGCGTAACACTCGGAGGCGGCATCGGATGGCTGAATACGAAGTTCGGCGCGGCGTGCGACAATGTGCTTGCGTACGATCTCGTGCTCGCGGACGGCCGGTTCATCCGCGTCGACGCTCGCGAGCATACCGACCTGTTCTGGGCGCTCAAAGGAGGCGGCGGGAACTTCGGCGTCGTGACCGGGTTTCTCTTTCAGCTGCACGACCTGGATCCGCAGGTGCTCGCGGGTGCCCGCTTCTACCCCGTCGAAAGCTCCCGCGAGCTTTTGGGTTTCTACCGCGACTTCACCCGCTCGACCTCGCGAGACATCGTCGTCTACTCGGCAATCTGGGTCAATCCGGCCGACGGGAGCCACGCATGCGCCATCGCATTATGTCATTCCGGCGAAAGCGCCGCGGCGGAACGAGAGACGGCACCGGTGCGCGGCTACGGCGAAGCCGAGCTCGACATCATCGCGCCGATGCCCTACACCGCATGGCAACAGGCGTTCAATCCGCTGGTACCGCCCGGGCGAAACTACTACTGGAAGTCGCTGTTGTTCACCGAGCTGACCGACGAGGTTCTGGACATTATCGCCGAGCACGGAACAAAGAAGCCGAACCCCGCGTCGTACGCCGTCATCGAGCAGTTCGGCGGCGCGTTCGGAGAGGTGGCCAAAACCGATACCGCGTTCTGGCATCGCGACATCAGGTACCAGCTGGTAATCGGCGGAGCCTGGGACGATCCTACCGAGCAGGAGGCGTGCATACAGTACGTTCGGCAGCTCCACGACGCGCTCGCCGCTCACGCGGCGCCGGCGCGTTACCTGAACTTCAACCTCATCGACGAAACCGACGTCGCCGACCGCGTCCGAGCAGGATTCGGCGCGAACTACGATCGCCTCGTACAGGTCAAGACCACGTACGACCCCGAAAACTTCTTCCGAATCAATAACAACATCGAGCCGTCGGGTGGTCGGCCAGGCCCCGCGGAGCTGAACGACGCACACCGCAGAGAGGAGGACGCGTAATGTACGACTACATCATCGTAGGCGCCGGTTCGGCCGGGTGCGTGCTTGCGGCGCGCCTGAGCGAAGACCCGAATGCCCGGATTGCGCTCGTCGAGGCGGGGGGTACGGACGATCTCGACGACATACGCATACCGATGGGGCAAGGCACGCTTCGCAAGACGCACCTTGACTGGGACTACACGAGCGACCCCGAGTACGAGCTCGGTGAACGAACTGTCCACCTGCCGCGCGGCAAGGTCATAGGCGGGTCGAGCTCGATCAACGCCATGATCTACATCCGCGGAAACCGTGCCGACTACGACGAGTGGGCGGCCGCGGGCTGTCCCGGCTGGGGATACGACGACGTTCTCCCCTACTTCAAGCGCTCGGAGGACAACGAGCGCGGGGAGGACGCTTATCATGCCGCCGACGGCCCGCTGGCGGTTAGGGACACGCGCTGCCGGCACCCGCTCAGCGAGGTGTTTCTGGAAGCAACCGGGCAGGCCGGTATAGAGCCGAACGCCGACTTCAACGGGGCACGGCAGGCCGGTTCCGGGCTATACCAGCTCACCCAGAAAGACGGCCTGCGCTGCAGCGCCTCAACGGCGTTCCTTCATCCGGCGGCCGGCCGCCCGAACCTTACGGTCATCAGCGGCGCGCTGACGACCGCCGTTCTCTTCGAAGGCGCGCGAGCGGCCGGTGTAGCGGTGACGCGCGCCGATAAGCACGAAGAGCTCCGTGCCGAGCGTGAAGTCATCCTTTCGGCCGGAGCGTATAACACGGCGCAACTGCTTCTGCTTTCGGGAATAGGACCCGCCGAGGAGTTACGGTCGCAGTCGATCGACCCGCTCGTCGACCTGCCGGTCGGCTACAATCTCCAGGACCATCCCGGGACCTTCATCAGTTACTTCACTCATGAAGCAAGCGTCACCTCGGCAACCGACCCGGCTAACCTTCCGTTTAGCCGGAAGCTCCTGTGGACCGAGGGACGCGGACCGCTGACCTGCACCGCCGAAGCGGGAGCGTTCGTGCACAGCGGCCGGAGCCGCGGCGTGCCGGACGTTCAGTTCCACGCAATGCCGATCATGCTGCATGAAGAGAACCTGGGAATTCCCTTCGACCACGCGCTTTCGTTCGGGCCGTGTGTGCTCAAACCCGAGAGCCGCGGCCGGGTCAAGCTTCGTTCGACAATGCCTACCGCAAAACCGCGAGTCATCAACAACTATCTTGCCACCGAGTCGGACCGGCGCTGCATGATCGAAGGAGTGCGCATAGCGCGGGAGTTTGGCGCCCAGCCTGCGATGCGCCGATCGGTCCGTGGCCCGCACCGCGTACCTGACTCAGATCGCGACACCGATCTTCTCGAGTTCGCCCGGCGAACTACCCAGACGCTCTATCATCCGGTGGGAACCTGCGCGATCGGCAGTGTAGTCGACAACGAGCTTCGCGTGTTCGGCGTCGATGGGCTGCGAGTGGTGGACGCTTCGGTCATGCCGACCATCCCCCGCGGGAACACGAACGCACCGACGATCATGATCGCCGAGCGCGCGTCGGATCTCATCCGAAGGCGGATACCCCTGTTCGGCGCCGAAGAGTCGCGGCGGCGCGTCGCCGTTACATAATGGAGGGGTTCCCCCGTCCGAGACGGCGCCGTATCACTCGCTTACGGCGGCGTCTCGAAGCGGGTAGTCTGAAATCTACGGCGGTAGGCCCCCGGGGCAACTCGGGTGACCCGTCGAAAAACTCGCCGGAAGTACGCCACGTTTTCGTAACCCACGTCGTAACTGATCTGCTCAACCGGAGCAGTCGTTCGCTCCAGCCGGCGCTTTGCCGCTTCGATTCTGAGTCTCTGCACGTAACCGATCGGTGTGAACCCCGTCGCGGCCTTGAAACGGCGCTCGAGGCTGCGCTTCGGAATCCCCCCGCGTTTCACCATCTCATCCACGGGATAGATCACCTGGAAATGCTCGTGCAGCCAGTGCTGAAGGTTCAGGACCAGAGCGTCGCCGTGATCGGTTATCGGAGAGAAGGTGACATACGGGGCCTGTCCCCCGGAATGCCATTGCAGCATCAGAAGCTTCGCCATGCCTTGAGCCGCGGTCGATCCCACGTGCCGGGCGATCAAGTGCAGCACGAGATCGTGCCAGGACATCGTGCCCCCGCTCATGACAAACTCCTCGCGGTCTCCCCCGGTGATGAGCACTTCATCGGTGCGCAGGCGCACGCCGGGGAAATTGCGCCGGAACGTCGGGGCGAACGCCCAGTGCAACGTGGCGTCGCGGCCGTCCAGCAATCCGGTCTCCGCGAGCAGCAGCACTCCGGTGCATGCGGAACAGAGCATGGCGCCCGCGTTGTGCATCCTCCGCAGCCAGTCCACCAGTCCGGGGTAGCGGCCGGTAACCCAGTCGGCACCGTGCGCCATCATGAGCGCCACGATGACGATGTCGGTCCGATCGATATCTGCGTAGGAGCGGTTCGCACCCACCGGCAGGCCGCTTGCGCCGTTCATGGGCTCGGTGCCGGGCCCGACAATATCGACGAGAAAGGGTTGTTCCGGAACGCCGGGCTCAAAAACTGCCAGCAATCCGAATGAGGTCAGCGCTTCAAACAGACCGCTCAGAGGAGCGACCTGAGCATCGGGGGTCGCTACCAGGCTGACATGGAGCTGAGGGTGGGGCGTAGGTGTCGTCGAGCTCATACGCAGTTCTCCCGCTACGGCTCTCTCGGGCTCGCCGGCCTTGACAGTCTGATGACGACACCTGCCGGCGCCTCACCGGTCCGACTCGTGCCGCCATCACGCCCGACCCGAAACGCGCGTTTTCGGCAAATTTCTCATCGAGCGGCAACTCCGATTGGAGCATACATGACTTCTTTCGTCAAGATTCCTGGCGAGCGGGCGATGTCCTGGGCGAGGCTTTCCTGTGACGCCTCGTCAAAGCCAAAGCTGTACGTAGCCGTCGTGGTCCTTGTAACCCAGGCCAATATGACTATATAATGACCATATGAAGACCATCGGCGTTGCCGAGCTAAAAGCCCATCTCAGCCGTGAACTGCGCCGTGTCGCCGCAGGGGAGTCGCTCATCGTTACCGACCACTCCCGGCCGATCGCAGTACTAGCGCCCCTTCCGTCTCCGCTGCCTCTGGTGAGTTCCGCCACAGGACCTCCGGAGCTTCCGGCGGTACCCCCGCTTATATCGTCTGACCCGGTTGACTACCTTCGGGCGGAACGAGGAGATCGGTGACCGCATATCTGGACTCCTCGGTAGCATTACGGTATATCCTGGCCGGCGAAACCACCATTCGGCGCGTACTGGAATACCCGCGAGTGATTTCGAGCGAGCTGATGCAGGTCGAGTGCAGGCGGGTTATTCAGCGAGCGAGAATGCAACAGGAACTCTCGGACGACGGTGTTGTGGAAGCGTACCGTCGTCTTGACAGCGTGCTGCGTGGTATCGATTTGGTTGAGCTCTCCCGGGAGGTGAAGCTCCGCGCCGCAGAGAGCTTCCCGGTGGTGGTGGGCACACTGGATGCGCTCCATCTTGCCACTGCCCTATTATGGGCCCGAGATGCCGCCGTGGAGGCCGGTGACACCGAGGCGGTCCACATATTCTCTCACGACGCTGCCCTCAATACCTGCGCGCGCACCATCGGGCTGGGTGTGCGCCTGGGTAGCTGACAGCCTTTCGAGATCCAAAAACGACGCCCGCGGGGCTGCCAAAGCCGAGCTGACGAGCCCGAGCTCACGCACGCCGGCCCCCCAAAAGGCTTGCACTCAGCGAGTACCACCGGTACATTATACATATGAAACGCACAAATCTTGTGCTTGATGAGCAAGTGCTCGATCGCGCCAAAGCCGTTTCCGGACTGCGGACCTACTCGGAAGTTGTGAACGTCGCGCTGCGTGAGTATGTCCGTTTGAAGACCTACGCAGAGATCGACCAGTTCGCCTCGAGCGGGGCCTGGGAGGGCAATCTGGCGGTCATGCGTGAGGACCATGCGGACACTCGTTGACACCTCTGTCTGGATCCGCCACTTTTCCGCGAGCGACTCGCTCGATCTTCGCACACTCTGTCCGGTAGAAAGGCGGTTTATCTGTCTGCCGATCTATCAGGAGATCCTGCAAGGACTCCCCGATGAAGGCGCCTTCCGTCGAATGCGTGAAGCGCTCGATGCCGCCAACATCGTCGATGACCCGCTGCCGCGCGAACGCTATCTGGAAGCGGCTCAGCTCTATCGCGCAGCGCGCCGACACGGGCTGACGGTACGGTCCTCGGTGGACTGCCTGATCGCCGCCTGCGCGATTCATCACGATCTGGTGGTTCTGCACAGCGACCGCGACTTTGCCGCTCTTGCAAGGGTCTCGATGCTGAAGGAGGAGGGTGCGACTGGAAAGCCGGCGGGTTAGCCGGTGGTTTAGGCCTTCCTGAAGCCGGCCTATCTACGTTTCATGTTCGCCGGGAGGCATCTCAGGCAGGGGCGAAGTAAGGTCCGCAAGGTGGCAGGTGTCGTTGACGGATTGCAGCGTGAAGGAACGCTTCTCGATCTCGACGACGTTGACGGCACACGGGTCCTGCCCGATGTGCCAAAAATGGCGTAATCCAACCGCAAGGGCACCCAGAAGCACGAGCCGGTTGACGACGGTGTGCGCCACCGCGACAACCACGTCCTCGGGATGTCGGGAGGCGATACTCAGGACCGCGTCCAGACAGCGCCGCTGTACAGCCCGAAGCGGCTCGCCGCCGGGGGGACACGCCCATCGCGACCCTGATTGCCACCGGCGCATCTGCCGAGGATAGCGCCGCCGGGCTTCGTCGGGTGTGAGGCCTTGCCAGCTGCCGTAGTCGATATCCGAAAGCATGCGGTCAACCTGAACGGCCGCCTTGCACCGTGCGCCGATTGTCTCTGCGGTTACCCTCGCGCGGGACAGCGGACTGCAGTACACCGCCGCGGGTGCCCATTGGCGGGCTATACGCTCGGCCGTGAGCTGCGCCTGCCGGACTCCGACCTCATCGAGCGGAACATCCTCCTGCCCACGGAAGCGTTCATTCACATTCCAGGCGGTCTGCCCGTGGCGAACCAAGATTACCGTCGTCATGCGCCCCCC
>PUNW01000342.1 GCA_003552665.1 Spirochaetaceae bacterium
AAACGATAATCCGGCCCCGAAATACTGATCCCGCCATAAACTCGTCCACCGCCCTGGAATATCGGCACTGCTATGCAACGCATGGTGTCGGCGAACTCATGATCGTCCAGAGCGTACCCTTGCGTGCGAATTCGCTGCAGTTCGGTGCGCAACTCATCCCCGTCGCTCTTGGTGTTTTCGGCATATTTCGGCAAGCCGGCTGCGATAAAGCGTTCTATGAACCGGACGTCTTGAAACGCAAGAAGAACTTTGCCAATGGAGGTGCAATGCAATGGCGCCCGATCGCCGATCTGGAAATTGGCGTTGACGAGTTGCGTGCCCTTGACGATCTGTACGAGTACCGCTTGGTAGCCGTCCAGAACCGAGTAATGCATCGTCTCACCGGTTGTCTCGGCCAACTCGTGGAGGGTGTTGGAGATGAGTTTGGAAATCTCATTCTCGGCAAGGAGATTGCGGCTCAATGACACGACCTTGTAGCTGAGGCCGTAGCGTTTGGAATCGGGATCGCGAACCACATAGCCGGCAACCTCCAGAGTAGTTAACATCCGATAAGCGGTGACCTTGTCGGTTCCCAGCTGATCGGCCACGTCCTGCGTAGAGAGCTCGCGGCTCGAATCGGCCACTATTTCGAGCGCGCGCAACGCCTTGAGCGCCGTCGAACTGGTTCCTTGTCGTGTATTGCTAGCCACTGCACCCTTCCCACTAAAGTCGTCGATTACAATATATCATGAGGTTGCAATAAATGATATAGCACTCATTATAATATGGTTGCCGCCATTGTCAAGGCGTTACGGGCTAAACCGCCTGCGGGCTAAACCGCTTGTTCGGCTAAACCGCCTGCGGATGTTCGTTTTCCACAAGCGCAACCGCCGCGGCGTTCGCCTTGAGCTGCGCGGGGTCCTTGCAACCGGGTATCGTGCAGGTTACCGCCGGATGACGCAGGCACCAAGCGAGCGCCCACGCTGCCATATCGGCCCCGTTCGGGACCTCGGTCTGTCTGATCCGCTCGACTTCGCGCAGGCCGGCCTCAATCTCCTCTTGCTCGCGCCGGCTGCGGACATCGGTGGCGTCGAACTGAGCCCCCGGTCTGTACTTGCCACTCAAAAACCCGCTTGCGAGCGGCACGCGCGCGAGGACCCCGAGGTCCTGGGAACGGCAGAGGGGAAACACCGTCTCTTCGGGCTCGCGCTCGAGCCGATTGTACACAACCTGTATGGCGCCTGCGCCTACACGCGAGGCGGACTCCACCTGATGGACGCTGATGTTCCTGCTGACCGAGATCCCGAGGTGGCGTACTTTCCCCGCCTCAACCTGCTTTTCGAGCATGGCCCACAGCTCGTCGTTGTCGAACACCTCATCGCTTCCGGAGTGAAACTGATACAGATCCACGTAATCGGTCTGAAGGGCCCTCAGTGAGTCCTCCAGCTGGGTGCGCACCTCCTCAGCGGACCAGCGCTGTTCGCGCTCGAAGCGATCGATGTAGTGGTGACCGAACTTGGTGGCGATAATCCAGTTCTCGCGGTCAGGTTTGACCGCCTGTCCGACAAACTTCTCCGAAAGGTGATCACCGTAACACTCGGCGGTGTCGATGAGATTGATACCTGCCTCGCGAGCAGCGTCCACCACCGCATCCACCTCCGGTTGAGTATAGTCTCGCCCCCATTCGCCTCCGAACTGCCAGGCCCCGAGGCCGATCACGCTGACGCTGAGCTCCGTTCGTCCTAGCCTGCGATACTTCATCGTGCACCTCCTGGTTGCGTACTGGTTGCTTATCCCGCGTCCGGTACGTCGGCGGCTGTCGTGTGCTCGGCGGCAGTATAAACAACGGACGGGGTGGCTGTCAGCAGTGTCGAGACGGGCGTCCGCGGCGATTCTCAGGGCTCACGCAGATGGAACTGAACGTCTGACTAGTAAACGCCTGTTGAGTACTAGACGCTAGCCCGAAGAGCATGGAACACTTCCTCCCAGATCGGCCACTGGGAGGGTGAGGTAGCCGCGTGTGCGATACTTATCATCGGCCTTGTACTCTCGGTTTGTGGCGGGCGACTGTTCGTCCCCGTCAGAACGAAACACCCTCTTAGCCGCCATCCTTTACCGTAGCGCCTCTCGATTGCTCCGAGGGTGCAGTCGAATTGTACTCGGTCTGTGGCGCTCGAAACCGGTGTAGCGCTTGTGCGCAAGCTAATCGGCGCACTGAGCCGTTTGGTGCTGATGTAGTATGCCTTGACGTGGCCGTGGTGCAAAAGCCGACGGAGGATGGCGCCGACCACGTCCGAATCGCCGGCCCGCCTGCATTGTCTGCATCGGGCCGGTCGAAATTAATGCGATTCAGAAGATGGAATCGGGGTCGTAGTACTCGTCGACATTCGCTCTCGTGACCACCGTGATCGGGGAGATAATATCCTTCTCGCTGGGTTGCTGTTCCCCTGCGAGGATGCTCATCAGCTCTTCGTAGCCCATCTTGCCGATTGTGCCTGCTGAGTTCAATCCGGAAGCAATGTAATTGCTTCCCTCCTTTATCTGTCGTAAGGCATCCCGTTGCCCGTCAAAACCGGCGATTATGATTTCGTCCGAGCGCCCAGCGTCGGCGATGGCATTCTGCGCGCCCAGGGCCATGGAGTCGTTCTCCGCAAATACGGCATCAATCTCGTCGTATCGAGCGAGCATATCTTCCATGATTCTGAAGCCCCCGTCCTCGGTCCAGCCACCGAATTCCGGAGCGAAGGTCACCTCGATATCGGTTCCCTCAACCGCCGACAAAACGCCGTCTCGTCGTGCATTTCCGGTGCTGTTGTCTTCCGGGCCGCCGCGCATCATAAGCAGGTTACCGGTCCCTCCCATCTCATCGACGAGTGCCTCACCGACGGCTACGCCGGTGCCGTAGTTGTCCACACCGATAAACACGTTGTAAACGGATCCTACAAGCTTGCGGTTGACCAGAACAACGGGAATCCCCGCTTCATTGATCGAGGCCATCGGTCCGGGCAATGCCTCAAGGGGGCTGATGTTCATGATGAACCCGTCGACACCTCGGGCGATCAGATCCTCGATGTCCGAACTCACTTTTGCGGCGTCACCGTCTCCGTCGGCCACAATTACTCTCACGTTCGGATCCGCCTCGGCCGCCGCCTCTACGGCTCTGACCATAGCCACGAAGTACGGCGAGCGCATCTGCAACGTAACCATTCCGATCGTCACTTGATCGTCAGCCGGATCGGCGGCCTCCCGTTCGGCACGACCTGCGGCCGACGCCACCCCGACTACCACAAGCGCGATAAGAATGAAAGAGAGACATACGTTTACCTTTCTCATATCATTACCTCCATACAAACCCCTGGTATAGTGCCGCACACTTTCGGAGCGTCACCTGTAACACGATCACGTACCTCCAGTCTTTCGCCGATACACCTCCTTCGCGATAGTTCCTCGCAAGCCTGTGGATGCTACGTCTGTTTGCGTCGCGCCATGACCGCCAGGATTATCACGATGCCCCTTACGATCTGTTGGTAGTAGCTCTCGATGCCGAACAGGTTCATCAAGTTATTGATGATGCCGAGCGTCAAAGCGCCGGCCGCAGTGCCGACCGCACTGCCGCCTCCGCCGCCGAGTACACCCCCTCCGATCACGACCGCGGCAATCGCGTCCAATTCATACGCAAACCCCAAACTTGGCTGGGCTATTCCGAGCCGCGAGACAAGAACCGCTCCCGCCAGCGCCGAGAACACCCCTGAGAGTAGGTACGCGAGGATAGTCGTCAAGGTCACGTTAATTCCGGCGAGACGGACCGCTTCTCGGTTACCGCCGATAGCTACCATGGCCCTCCCGATGTGCATCCGATTCAGAAAGAACCAGATCAACAGGTAGGCAATTGCGGTGATGATTACGCCGTACGAGATAGGACCTACCGTTCCAGCGCCGAGCACACGGAACGCCGGATGCATCGCGACCAGCGGTGTCTCGGTGTAGACGTACACGAATCCACGCACCACGCCCATCATCGCCAGAGTCACGATGAACGACTGGAGTCGAAAGTGTGCCACCAACACGCCGTTCACGATCCCGAACGCCGCACCTGCCGAGACGGCCAGGATCAGCGCCGGTAAAATTCCGACCGTGTCGGCGAATCCGGTGAAAATCACACCCCCGAGTGCTACAAACGATCCAACCGTGAGGTCTACTCCTCCGGTCAGTATCACCAGCAGCATCCCGAGACTCACTAGTCCGTTTGCCACAACTTGGCGAAGGAGGTTTGCCATGTTCCTGGTTGTGAAGAAAATATCCGCGTACAGAGCCGCAATAACGAAGACCGATACGAACAACACCAGGAACAGGTAATTAGCGGCGCTTGTTCGAAGGCGATCCGTCACCGTCCGATGAACGACGGAAACAGCTCGCGAGACTATCCCGGTGTCGGCTCCTTGTTTCTCGACCATGCCCCTACCTCATTGTGTGCTGGTGATCCCGGCTGCGCTCGACAGCAGCCGCTCCTCGGTCGCATCCGTGCGCGCTACTTCATCCACGATACGTCCCTCCCTCGTCACCAGAATGCGATCACTCATTCCGAGCACCTCCGGCATCTCCGAGGAGATGAACAGAATAGCGACGCCACGGTCGGCAAGTTCCCGGACAATTCCGTAAATCTGCTGTTTGGTGCCGACATCGACGCCGCGAGTCGGCTCATCGAGAATCAGACATGGAGCGTCGAAGAGCAGCCATTTGGCAAGAACTACCTTCTGTTGGTTGCCGCCGCTCAAGGACTCGACGGGAATGCGCAGACGCGGCGGCCGTATTCGAAGCCGTTCCACCATCTTGGTTACGTCGCGCCGTTGGCGGCGTACGTCGAGCACGCCGCAGTGCGAAATGGAACGCATTACCGCAAAACTTGCGTTGTCGATCGTCGGAAGAAAAAGCACGAGTCCGTCCCGCGCGCGATCCTCGGTTAGCATTGCAATTCCCGCCGAGAGCGCGTCGCGCGGTGAGGTTGGGCGGAACGGTCGGCCATGTAGGTCAACCGTCCCGGAAGACGCCCGGTCGGCGCCATAGACACAGCGTGCGATCTCGGTGCGTCCACTCCCGACCAGTCCGTACATCCCGACGATCTCGCCTTTTCCGACGGAAAAGCTGATGTCGCGGAACACACCGGATAGCGCGAGGTCGCGGACATGTAGTACCTCTTCTCGAGGCGAGCAGTCTCGACTCGGGAATAAGTCGTCCAGTTTCCGCCCGATCATCATGCGGATGAGGGACTGCTTGTCTGTATCCGCAGTGTTCACGGTGCCGACGAGCCTACCGTCTTTGAGTACCGTAACCCGGTCGGCTATGTTGAATACCTCTTCAAGGCGATGGGAGATGTAGATAACGAGTACCCGCTCGTTCCGCAACCGACGGATGAGGCCGAACAATCGGTCGATCTCCTGTTTCGTGAGTACAGACGACGGCTCATCGAGAATAAGAATCCGCGGGTCTTCCGCAAGCGCCTTCGCGACCTCCACCATCTGTTGCTGCGCGACGCCGAGTCGTGAGACCGGAGTACGAACATCGCGCTCGCCGAGCCCCACGGAACGCAGCAATTCTGCAGCCCGAGTTCGCGCTCGGTTCCAATCGACGAACGGCCGTGCCAGTTTTGACGGGAGTGAGCCGAGTAGCACGTTTTCAGCTACCGAGAGATTCGGCACAAGACTAAGGTGTTGGTGGACCGAGCGAATCGAAAGTCGATGAGCGTGCCGGGGCGATACGATCTTCACCTCGGTGTCGTCGAGGAATATCCGTCCGGCACTCGCTTGCACGGCCCCGGTTAGAATCTTGACGAGGGTAGATTTTCCCGCGCCGTTTTCACCGGCGATCGCGTGAACCTCCCCGCCGCATGCCGAGAAATCCACCCCAAGCAGCGCCTGTGTTCCGGTGTAGCTTTTGCTGATGCCTCGCATATCGAGTCGAACCGCCGCGTTCAAGGTCACCTCTCCTTACATTGTGTTTCGAAACACCGACAGCGCGTCGTGCAGTATTATCGTTTTGAGCTCGGTCATCTCGAGCAGCGTGTCGTGAATGCTTTCGGCCCCGCGCCCGGTGAGTTTCCGTCCACCGAACGGGAGGTTCTCCACGCGTACTGCAGACGACCAGTTCACGATGACACCACCGCACTCAAGTCGGTAAGCGACATTCATCGCGGTTGAGATATCGTTGGTGAAGACGGCGCCCTGAAGCCCATAAGGACTGTCGTTCGCCATCTCTATCGCTTGATCGACGGTCTCGAACGGCACAATCGGAACGACCGGTCCGAACGTCTCCTCGGTGAGCACGATTGCATCCGTCGCCACGCCGGTGATCACCGTTGGATCGACGAAGGTGCCGCTCCGCGTGCCGCCGGCACGGACCGTTGCTCCACGCTTGACCGCATCCTGGATTGCGGCCTCAACCGTTCTGGCCGCCTCTTCATTGATGAGCGGTCCCACGTCGGTGTCTTCGAGCAACGGATCGCCGACTCTCAGATCGCGGGTTTTGTGAGCGAGAACCTCCGCGAAGCGTTCGGCTACCGAGACGTGCGCATACACGCGCTTCACCGCGCAGCAGATCTGTCCGTTTCCCCGAGCGAGTCTCCCGGCGATAACCGCTTCGGCAGCCCGGTTGAGATCGGCATCCTCGCAGATAATGCACGGGTCGTTTCCGCCGAGCTCGAGCAGAACCTTTTTCAGCGACTGCGACGCCCGTTTCGATATTTCCTGACCGACGCGCGTGCTGCCCGTCAGCGTAATGAGGTCGATGTGCGGGCTGTCGGCCAGGACGGTGCCGATCTCCGACCCGGCACCGGTTATCATTTGATGACCGCCGCGGGGCAGGCCCGCCTCCTCGATCATCTCTGCGACTTTGAGCAGTGTCAGCGGGCAGTCGTTAGGCGGCTTCACGATCGTCGCGTTCCCGCCGGCGATCGCCGGCGCGGCCTTATGCGCGTACAGCTCGACGGGATAGTTAAATGGCACGATGGCTGCCACGACACCGACCGGCTCACGGATCGTCATCGCGAAATGGTTCTCCATGCCGGGGACGTTATCGAGCGGGGAGGTGCGGCCGAATAAGCGCTTCGCTTCTTCACCGAATCCGCGAAAGATTCTCGCGGCGGCGCGAACCTCTTCCCGAGTTTGGTTTACCGGCTTGCCGTTCTCACGTGCGAGGAGCGGCGCGAGCTCGTCGCATTCTCGTTCCATGCGTTCCGCGACGTCGATAAGCACCCGTGCTCGTGCATGCGCCGGAAGGGCGCGCATTCGGCGCTTCGCGGCGACAGCCGCTTCGATTGCTTTCGCGGCATCGGCGGCCGCCCCCTGCGGAACGGTATCGATCGTCGTGCCGTCCGCCGGGGCAACTACATCGCGGGTCATGCCGGACTGGGCGTCAACCCACTGACTGTCTATGAGCATCTTCATGGCACCCTCCTCGCGTGATTGCAGAAACACGATACGGCTTTCAATATGCGTATGCCGCTTTCTCTATTTGTATAATGTGGTGAGTTCGGGGAATTGTCAACAAATTCTGTTTTCCGACACAGGGCTCACGCAAATGCCACTAAACGTCTGACTACTAAACGCTTGTCTAGTACTAGACGCTAGCCGGGAGAGCATGGAACAATCCCTCCCAGATCGACCACTGGGAGGGACTTGATGAGAACTGCGAACATCATTGATCATTTCGGCAGTATGCCGGACCCGCGCGAAGATAATAGACGGCATAAGCTCATAGAGATACTGTTTATCGTTATCTGTGCGGCGGTCTGCGGTGCGGAAACGTGGAACGATATTGAGGCCTTCGGCAAGGCGACAGAGAGCTGGTTGCGGAAGTACCTCGAACTGCCGCACGGCGCTACACGTGGTAAACGCGTGGGCCTCCAAGGCGGGGCTAACGCTTGCACTGCGGCGGGTGGATGAGAAGTCCAACGAGATCACCGCGATTCCTGAGCTGCTTGAGGTGCTTGAGCTCAGTGGCTGTGTGGTCACGATCGACGCGATGGGCACCCAGAAAAGTATTGCCGAGCGGATTATCGACGGTGGGGGTGAGTATGTGCTTGCGCTGAAGGGCAATCACCCGACGCTCGAAGAAGAGGTAGCGTTGTACTTCGCCGTACTGCGCCACCTGACGCTGAACCTACTCAAGCGCGAGAAGAGCTGTAAGCGCAGCGTTGCCGGCAAGCGCTTGCTCGCCGGCTGGGATGAACGCTACATGGAGAAGGTGCTGTTCGGCCCCTGAGTTCCGAATGCGTTTGTCCTGGGCGATCTTGGGCTATCTTGACCCTCACCGGCCGAACGTGCTATATAGTTTCGCCAATACGCCTGCGCATTGTAACGCACGACACAATAGAGAAGGACAATTTCGATGTACGCACTGGTAGAGATTCAAGGCAAGCAATACAAGGCCGAAGAAGGCGCTCTCCTGAAAGTCGACAGGCTCAAGGCTGAAGAAGGGGACGTGTTGCAGTTCGATTCGGTTCTGATGCTCAACGACGGAGATAACCCCCGCCTCGGTAAGCCCTATATTGCAGGCGCGGCGGTCAAGGGTGTGCTCGAGGAGCACGGACGTGACAAAAAGCTTACCGTTCTCAAGTTCAAACGGCGAAAGAACTATTCGCGCAAGTATGGGCACCGGCAAGCCTATTCCCTGCTGCGGGTCAAGGAGATCACCGGCTGAGAACGGTAGCATCGGCGTGTGCGGTATGATACGGTATGATTGAGGTCCGTATCGAGCGAGAAGCCGGCGGCGCTCTGGTGCGGGTTAGCTCAACCGGACATGCCGGCGCTGGTAATAGCGCGGCCTGTCTGGCAGTGACCACGTTGCTGAAATCGGCGGCGCGGGCGCTCGCCGAACGGCCGGCGCTGCAGATAACCGGCGCGGCGCCGCATCCGGGCAGCATGCGCTTCCGGGTGGAGGTGCCGAACGCCGAGGATTTGGAGTACGCTCGCGGCGTTACCGAGTTGCTCGTTCGCGGGCTGAGCGAGCTCGCCGCGGAGTTTCCGGAGGAGCTCCGTTTGACGCTTCACGAGAGTGACGAGGTTGAGTCACGAGGCTGAACCATCGGCAGCGGCGCAGCCGGCTGCCGGTATATGACTGAATCAGCATGGCGATTTGTACGAGGAGAACGCAATATGGCACATAAGAAAGGCGGAGGCAGCTCAAAGAACGGGCGCGAGTCTGAGTCCAAACGGCTCGGCGTCAAGCGCTTCGGCGGTGAGATCGTGCACGCCGGTACCATCCTGGTCCGCCAG